>JAEWML010000223.1 GCA_023393155.1 Bacillota bacterium | reverse complement strand
CCCCGGCGCGGCCATGAGCAATTTTGTTCTGGCGGACGAGATTAACCGGGCTTCGGCCAAGGCCCAGGCCAGCCTGCTGGAGGTGATGGAGGAAAAGCAGGTCACTATCGACGGCAAAACCCACATTCTGCCGGAGCCGTTTATGGTGCTGGCCACGCAAAACCCTCTGGACAATCTGGGTACATATCCCCTGCCGGAGGCACAGATCGACCGGTTCCAGATGAAGCTCTCCTTGGGCTATCCCAGCTACGAGCAGGAGCGGCGCATCATGGCCATGACGGAGGAGGAAAAGGCGGAGGTTCCCTCCGTGGCTGCGGGGGCGGACATTCTGGCCGTTCGGGAGGCCGCCGCCCGGGTCCGGGTGGACGACTCTTTGCGAAATTACATTGCCGATTTGGTCACCGCCACCCGCGGTCATGGTTCCGTGGCGCTGGGTGTCAGTCCCCGGGGCTCCATCGCGCTGTACCGGCTGAGCCGGGTCCGCGCCCTTTACGAGGGGCGGGACTATGTGCTTCCCGACGACGTAAAATTTCTCGCGCCCTTTGTGCTGGCCCACCGGCTGATACTGCGGCCGGAGGCCAAGCTGGACGGCCTTATGGCACGGACTGTGATTGGGGAGATTTTGGAGGCCACGCCCATTCCTTTGCCGGATGTGGAGCGGCACGGCAGGGGACAGGTGAAATGACGGCGGCGCGAAAGGCTTTTCCCGCCATGGCACTGCTGCTTTGCGCCGTTGTCGCGGCGGTCATCAACACGGCGGCGGTCTATGTCCCCATTGTGTTTTTGCTGCTGCTGGGTCTGACGTCGATTTTCTACACACTCCTCTCCGCCTGCTTTCTCCGTGTCCGGGCAGAGACCGAGGAGCAGAGCCGCTTCGAGCGGGGGACCGTCTCCTGCTGCCGGGTGACGGTGTCCAACCGGGGCGTGTTCGTGCTGCCCTGCGTGGTGCTGTCCCTGTGCGTGGAGAGCACGCAGGGTTTTGCCCCGCTGACGACGAAGCGCCTGATGCTGCTGCGCCCCCGGCAAACGCTGACGCTGGACCTGCCGGTTTCCTTCCCCCACATCGGGCGCTACCGGGTGCATATCAGCGAGGTCCGGTTTTACGGCTTGCTGGACGTGTTTTCCTTTTGCCGCCGTCCCCGCTGGAGCGTCCCCGTACAGGTGACGCCCAAGCGGTTTCAGCTGGGAGGACTGCGGCTTCGTACGTCAAAGCCCCTCTTTGGTGTGGATTTCACCGCGTCCCACAAAATTGACGGTGGAGAGTATTCCGATGTGCGGCAGTACGCCCCCGGCGACCCCATTAAAACCATCCACTGGAAGCTATCCGCCCACGCCTCCGGCTATGTGACCCGGCTGTTTCAGACCGACGCGGTCAGCGGCGTGTCGATCTATCTGGATGTCCGCCTGCCGCCCCGCCTGACGGGGGAGGAAGCGGCGCAGGCCAACGACTGTCTGGCAGAGAGCGCTTATGCCGCCGCCCTGCGGGCCATGGAGCTGCGGTACGGCGTGGAATTGATCTATGCCCGGAATCAGGTTCCCACGGTCCTCCGGCCCGAAGGGCCGGAGGAGCTGCTTGCCGCCGTGTGCGGACTGCCCCCGGCCTCGGCCCGGGAGCGGTATCCGCTGGAGCTGCTGGTTGAGGAGCATTCTGGGCGGGCCGCGTCCTTTGATAATCTCATCATTCTCACCGCCTCCGTCAGCGACCGTCTGGTGGCGCTTCTGACGGAATGCGCCCAGCGGGGAAAGTATCCCGTGGTGCTCCATGTCCGGGGGAAAGAACAGCCGCTTTCTGGCGGCGAGGCATTCAGGGAAAGGCTGAAGGGCCGGGGAATTGGGTATTACGCTGTGGACTCTGCCGGGGAGCTGGCCCGTGTTTTGGAGAAGCGCCTATGAAGCCGCCGTCTCGTGTGTTTCGGAGTCTTCTCTGCCTGCTTGCAGGGCTGCTGCTCTCGCTGATGGAGCTGCGATTTTTCGGGGGTGTGAAGGAAAATACCCTGACGTTTGTGCTGATTTCAATGGTGACGGTACCCGCCGTCTTCTGGTATTTCCGGCTTGAATACGGCGTGGCCGCGCCTGTTTTCTATACGGTTTTTCTGGCGTTTTTGCTGGAGCTGCTGGGGATATCCGTGGATGTGGGCGTGCTGCTGGCCTGCCTGCTGGTGCTGGCCGTGCTGTACATGCAGTCCCGTATGGCGGCGATTGAGGCCCGGCCCCACGCAGGCGCTTTGTCCCGCGGACCCGCGCTTGTGACCGTTTTGCTGTGCGCCCTTCTGGTGACGGGCGGCACGTTTGAAATTTACCGGCAGGTGCTGCTGCCCGCCCTTCCGGAGGGGGAACGGGTTTCCCTGCTGGAGCGCCTTGCGGATACGCCTGAAAAAGAGCCAAAGCGAGAAGAGGAGCAAAGTCCTCCGCCCGCCCCCGACTTGGACCCAAATGCCGCCCTTGAGGAAAGTGCCAAGGGGACAAAAACAGCCCCGGCGCTGGAACCGCCCTCCCGGTCGTTTTCTTTGGGACGCGCTGTGCTGATTGCCGCCGTGGCCGGAGCCTGCTTTGCGCTGACCCTTGCCGCGCTGCGGGAGCTTCGCTATCGCCTGTGGCTGAGAAAAATGCTTGCCTCGTCGCCGGAGGAACAGGTTGACGCGGTTTACCGCTACGTGACGCGGGCCATGGCGGTGTGCGGATATCCCCGAAAGCCCTCGGAAACGCCGCTGGAATACCTGGGGAAGGAACGGGGGGACGGCGCCCCGGTTTTCCCCCGGCAGCTGCAAGCCGTTACGGAGAGCTTCCTGCTTTCCCGGTACGGCGGGCAGGCAGTTTCACTTCCGTGTAAAGAGGAATGCCTTGCGATCTTCCGCGCCCTGCCCCAGCAGGTAAAGCACAGCCGGGGCCGCCGGTTCTACTATCTAAACTATCTCCGGGAGATGCGCCGTCCCTTTGGACCGGGCTTGGGGAAACGATTCCGTCGGCTGACGGGCAAGGAAGGTGAGATGCCATGAAAATATCCATGAGAAACCGGCTGCTGCGAAGTCTGCCCGGTCTGTTGCTGGCGGCGGCGCTTCTGCTGGCTCTGCCGGGAACGGCCCGGGCACTGGACGACGACGAATTTGGCGGCTACGCCTCGGATACGCTGTCCATTCAGGTGGGCTACTCCGGCGGGCCGTATTATGAAAAGCGGCTGTTTACCCTCTCCGAGCTGGAGCAGATGGACGTGGTGTACGCGGACTATACGTTTATTGACAATATGCCCTCCGTGGTGATTGACCACGTGAAGGGCGTGCGCCTTTCGGACATTATCGACGGGGCGGACATTGATCTGGGGTCCGTCAAGACGTTCCATTTCTGGATTCGGGATAAAAAAGAGTCCTCCTATACTTCCTTTTCCAAGGCCAGCCTGATTGACCTTCCCCGATACTGCTATTACAGTCTCCCGGATAACTTTGACTATGAAGAGGGCGTCGGCAATGAGTACGCCACGTTCGACGCCCAGCCGGTGGACACGGTGATGGCGCTGGCGGACGACTGGAACCGGTGCATCGCCGGGGCCACCTTTGGCAGCGACTATTTGAACCTGAATTCCAATACCCGGTTCCGCCTGATTTTTGGCCAGCGGGACGCGGAAACCCACACGGCGGTCAATTCCGCCAAGTGGGTTTATGCCATCGTGGCGGAGGTGACCGGCGAACCGGCCATCACGCTGGACCGTTCCGCTGTGCGCATGTCCCCCGGCGGGGCTGTGACGCTCAATGCCACCGTGACAGCGGCAGACCCGCTGATCGCGGAGGAGGAGCCGGTGATCTGGAGCTCCGATAACCAGCGGGTGGCGGCTGTGGACGAGCACGGCGCCGTCACCGCCCGTACTCAGGGGACCGCCGTCATCACGGCGGAGTTTCACGGCGTTTCCGCCGCCACCGCCGTCACCGTCACGGCAGGAAATCCCCAAAATACTGCATCGGGAAGCGATAAAACAGGAACCGGCGGCGTTACTGCCTCCGGAAAGGGCAGTCTGGCGGAGCCGGACGATGCATCCGGCTCCGCCGACGCCTCGGAGGAGCGGACGGAGGATTTGCCGGACGGCGGGCCGGACAAAAGCGTCGATGAAGAGAATCCACCCGTCCAGACGGACGGCTTGCCGGAAGCTTTAAAGGAAACCGGCGGCCCCGTCAGGGAGGAGCCGTCGCCCCTGCTCTGCGTCATCGGCATGGCGGTCATCGGCCTGTTTGCGGGCGGAGCGCTGGTTACATGGCTGCTGCTTTGTATCCGAGCGGGAAAGCCAAAGAACTAGCCTTTATATAATCAGTCCGCAGCATAGCCGCCGGGAAAAGCCTGTGTCGGACTGCGGACGAAAGGAGAAGAATTATGGAAGAGAAGTTTATTGCCACAATTATCAATCAGGAGGGAGGACCCACCTTCCGCCTGGTGCTGCGGGGCCGGAAAATGGCTATGGTGGGGAACGGATGGGAAGCTGCGCTTCCCGGCGGCGAATTTGACGCCGCCCCCACAAAACGGGAGCTGGTGGAGCGGGTCTACGCCCTGTACGACTCTCCGGAGTGGGAGGTGGCCGACTGCATTGAAAGCGACCTGCAACTCTGGGAGCCGACTCTTTGACAACCGGAGTCGCCGGAGCGACACAAATGAAAGCCGGAGGAAAACATCGGATGCATACGCTGGTGATTGGCAGCAACGAAACGAACCGGGCGGGGTTTATCGACCGACTGTTGACGGGATGCGGCCCGCGTCTCAGGCTGTACGGCTACCGCAGCGTCAAGGAAGCGGCGGACGAGACGGGGAACGCGCCCATCTATCTCTATCCCGCGTCCGGGGAGCACCGGCAAACACAGGACAATTTGCTGGGCTGGTGCAAAAATCAGCACTCCACGGTAAATTTGGAGGCCTTTGACCGCAACGCGTTCCTGATTGAGCAGGCGCGGCCGGACGGCCTGCTGGTCATGGACGAGATCGGTCCCATGGAGAGCCGCGCACCCCGCTTTCGGGCCGCCGTGCTGGCTGCGATGGAGAGAACGACCCCGATTCTCGCCTCCGTGCGGGATATTGAAATTCCCTTTCTGGAGACGGTGCGAACCCATCCCAATGCCCGCTGCTTTTATCTGACATGCAAAAACGGGGAGGAGCTGTTTCCGCAGGTGCTGGCGCACCTGCGTGCGCAGCTTGACGGGGTGAGCTGATGGTTTTGGATTGGAATGCGCGCACGCTCCAGTGGTACGCGGACGCGGAGGAATACACGGGCTTTTTCCGCGCGCTTGCCGCCGAAATTGCCCCGGCTCTGGCGGGGGTTCAAACCCTGTGCGATCTGGGCTGCGGCCCGGGGCTGTTTGATTTTGAAATCGCGCCGCTTGTGAAGTCTGTTGCGTGCGCGGACACCAGCGAAGCCGCGCTGGCCTTTGTGGCGGCGCGGGTGCGGGTGCTTGGCCTGCGCAATGTTTTCCCTGTTCTTATGGACTGCGAGCGCCTTTTGGGCCGTTGGGACGTTATTTTTATGAGCTTTTTTGGCAGCCGCCACATTGACCGATACCTGCCGCTGTGCAGAAAGCTGATTGCGGTGGTATCCCAAAGCTCTGACGCGGCCCTTTTTCCCGGAAGAGACAGGGGCTACGTCCGCAACACGGCGCAAAACACCGCAGAGTATTTGGATTCACGGGGAATTGCTTACGAGCTTGTCTGGAAGCGGCAGGAATTCGGGCAGCCGTTTTCCTCTTTGGAGGAGGCCCGGGACTATGTAAAACTATATGCGCCGGACGTTTGCACGGAGGAGGCGGAGCTTTTTTTGAAGCAGAGGATTGTCAAAACGGAATCACCCGCATTTCCGTGGTATCTTCCCAGAAAAAAGACGGTGGGGATTTTTTTCATCAACGGAGGGCTGCAATGAAGCACTTTTTTCTGACAGGTGAAATTCAAATCGGGAAAAGTACCGTAATCCGAAAAACGCTGGCGGATCTGAACGTAAATTACGGGGGCTTCCGGACCTGTTTCAGCCACGACCGATTGGCCGCCGACAGGGGGCTGTATATTAGCCGGGCGGAAACGGAGCCACTTTATGACGAGGCGCACCGGGTTGCCCGGTTCTGTCCGGGAGAACAGGCGCCGCAGGTGTTTACCGAATGCTTTGATACCCTTGGTGCGGAATTTATCCTGCATGCGGCAAATGGCGCGCCGCTGCTTGTGATGGACGAGCTGGGAGATATGGAGCGGGACGCGGGGCGGTTTCAGGCCGCCGTGCTGGCCGCGTTGGAGGGTAAAACGCCGGTTCTGGGCGTGATAAAGCTTTCGGCAGTCGGATGGGTGAATCAAGTCCGTGAGCACCCGAATGTGGAGCTGCTCACCGTAAACGCGGACAACCGGGACGCACTGCCGGAGCAGTTGTCCCGCGCGCTGCAAGAGAATTTTCCGGCGCTGCGGCAGCTTAAAAAAAGATTGTGAGAGAGCATGGAGGGAATTTCCGTGGAGCAAATATTGTCTCCAACAGCGTTTTGGCGCAGGCCATGCTGACGGAGATGGGGGCGCAGCCGCTTTTGTTTCCCATTACCTCCGACAATCCGCTGCTTCTTCCCACCGCGATTTGCGCGGCGGCGGAGCGCGCGGATATCATTCTTTTGTGCGGAAGCTCCTCCAAGGGCGGAGAGGATTTTAACGCCGGGCTGGCCGGAGAGCTTACAAAGCCCCTTAAGGCAACGCCGGGAATGGAAATTCTGCGCCGCTTCGCGCTGCGCCGGACGGACCGGGCCCTGCGCAGTTTTTATGGGAAATTTTGCTCGCGGCAGTCTGCGCAAAAAATGTTGCCTTCTGCAATTTTTGGTAAAAAAACTTGAAAACACGCCGCCCGTTGGCTATAATGAACGCATCTGAATAAAAGGAGACGATGGGTATGCCATGGACGCCAAATTTGTCTGTCGGTGTGGGTCAGATTGACGATCAGCACAAGCTCTGGTTTGAAAAAGCGGAAATGCTGTTTCAGGCCGGACGGGAGCACCGCACAAAGGAATATATTGGCGAGCTTCTGGAATTTCTGGATGCGTACACCAAGCAGCATTTTCGGGATGAGGAAGCTTATATGCTCAGTATCCGCTACCCGGAATATGACGCGCAGAAGCAGGCGCACCAGCTATTTATCAGTGAGCTTGCCAAACTGCGCAGCGACTATGCCGCCTCCGGCGGAAACCTGTCGGTCATTCTGGGCGCCAATCAAATGGTGTTGGACTGGCTGACCAAGCACATTTCCACCATGGATAAGAAAATCGGCGTATTCGCCCAAACCCTGAAGTGAAGCACAAAAGAGCCATGCAGACGTATCTGCATGGCTCTTTTGCCATATTCTTCCGCCGCGGGCTTTGCAAAACCGGCGGGTGTTTTGATTCTTCCGGGAAAAAACCCGGCCAGGATCCCGCGGGACACTTCACGGGGCGCTTTATGAGGCACTTTGCGGAATTTAGAACATGGTGGTCAATTCTTTTAGAAATTCTTGCAATAGGGTGGAGACGGTGTGGTTTTTGCGGGTCACATAGTAGTGGACCAGCGTGTTCCCCTCCCCCTCAAGAGGGAAGGAGGTGAAGGCGTAATGCTGGGAATGCTTCCAGGGGGTGCAGCTAAGAAAAAAGTTGTCCGAATGGGCGGCGATATCCTGAAGAGTGGCGCTTTCATTGCAGGAAATCACAAGATTTGGCGGCGTTTCAAACAGGTGCGTCACAGATTCGGAGCGTTGGTCATAAAACACATCAAAGTTTTCCGTCTCCTCAGCAATCAGATACGGATAGCGGTTAATCTGCTCCAGAGAGCGGGCGGCAGCGACGGGGTGGTCCTCGCGCATCACGGCGCTGATGACGCTCTCTCCCAATTCCGTATAATTCAGGCTTTTGGCGCTGGCAATGCGGGGCATGCGCCGCCGCTGGGACCGAGGAATAAACACAATTCCAAGATCTGAGCGGCCGTTTTCCACATCGTCCAGAACGTCCGAAAACGAGCGCTTCTCCAGCCGGATATAGGTGGACGGAAAGTCCGGCTGGGTCAGGGTATCCTGCATGTGAATCATAGGTGTGGAGAGAAAATAGGCCCGCATGGACGAGATGCGCAGATATTGCTTGCGGCCGCGGTGCCGGGTTGCGTAGAGATTTTCGACAAAGCTCTTCCGCCCGATAATATCCTCCGCGTAGTTGAGAAATTCCCGGCCCTCGTTGGTGACAAGCACGCCCTTTTTCGTCCGCTGAAAGATTTCGATGCCCAACTCCTCCTCCAACTGCTTGAGGGTGTTGCTCACGTTGCTCTGGTGCGTATAAAGCTGCTCTGCCGCTTTGTTGATGGAGGCACATTTGGCGACCGAGACGGCAAAAATAAGCTGTTGAAATGTCATAACCGGGCCTGTCCCTTTCCGCTGCGCACCGGGAAGCCGAGAAGCCGCCTCGTTTGCTTCCGTGCAGCCGACCGTAATCCGGTGAAGAATGCATCGGGGGCGAAGGAAAAATGCATTCTCTGTGTGATTCCATGCCGGAAACCGCAGACTTTTAATTATTTATTATATCCCCAAACACCCAAAAATGCAAGGACAAGCAAGGCGGGCACCGTAAAAGAGCCGCCAACTATGTGGAATTCATATAATTACTGGTATATTTGTCGCATAAGCCGTTTTGCCCACGGCGTGCTATAATATGCAATTAAATCAGTAAAGAATGATAAAGATCAGGGGGAGTACAATGTTGAAGTTTGCAATTATCGGCGCGGGCGCGGGTGGACAGAGTATGGCTGCCATCCTCACGGACAAGGGATACGGCGTTCGTCTGTATGACATTGACAAGGAGAAAATCCACCGCCTGTGGGAGCTGAAAACCATTAAGGTGTCGGGTGTTATCCAGTGCGAGGCCGCGCCCGAGGTGATTACCGACAGCATGGAAGAGGTGATGGAGGGCGCGGACGTGGTGATGATCGTCTCCACCACCGACGCCCACAGAAGCATTGCCAACGCGTGCAAGCCCTATCTCAGAGACGGACAGATTGTGATGCTCAACCCCGGCCACTGCGGCGGCGCGCTGGAGCTTGCAAACATTCTGCGGGGCGAAAACGGCTGCGGCAAGGATTTGATCATTGCCGAGGCGGGTGATTTGATGTACGGCTGCCGCAGCTATGAGCTTGGCAATATTCTTCATACCGGGCTGAAGGTCAGTGTGTCGGTGGCCACCCTGCCCGCCGGGGACGTGGACCGGCTGATGGAGGTGCTGGGGCCTGTTTTCCCCTGCCTGAAGCCTGCCGCCAACGTTCTGGAGACCGGTTTTCGGGCGGCGGGAGCCATGCTGCACCCCATTCCAAGCCTCATGAACGTCAACAAGATGGATTTGGGCGAGAGCTATGACTACTACATGGAGGGCATCACCCCCCACATTGCCGATATCATCTCGGCATGCGATAAGGAGCGGGTGGCGGTGTGCGGTGCCCTTGGGGTGGACGCGCTGGACCTCGGCGGGATGCTGACTAAAACCTACAAGCTGGAGTCCAGAGACAGCCTGTACGAGCTGATTCAGAGCATTGAATCCTACCGCGCGCTGCGCAATCCCACCAACACAAGCCACCGATTCATTGTGGAGGACACCATGTCCGGCCTTGTTCCGCTGGCCTCCGTGGGCCACGAGCTGGGCATTCCCACGCCGATGATGGACGCGTTTATCAGCCTTGCGGGCGCCGTGTGCGGCAGGGACTTCTGGTCGGAGGGCCGCACGGCGGAAAAGCTGGGCTTTACCGGCAAGACGCTGGAGCAAATTCACGAAATGGTGCGCTGAGGCGCAGAGGGAAGACAGTTTGAGCATGTCGGCCGCGCCAAAAGCCAGGGGCGCCCGGCACGGAAACCAACTCCGGCAATAACCGATTTTCGGTTTCATTGTAAAAACAAAAAGGAGAGAAGATGTATGAAAAAGTTAGCAAGAGTCTTCGCAATGCTGCTGTGCGTCTGTATGCTGGCAACGGCCTGCGGCGGCGGAAACACCCCCTCCCAGTCCGGCGGCGGCAGCGCCGGGACCTCCCCTGTGAAGGATACGCTGGTGGTCGCGGTTCAGGCCGATATGGCGGACAAGGACCCCATCAACGGCTCTACCACCAACGACACCGTGAAGGTCAAGGCGCAGGTCTACGAGACGCTGATCGAGCGCACCGTGCCGGAGCAGGAATATAAGTCCCTGCTTGCCGAGAAGTGGAAATTCAACGAGGACGCCACCGAGCTGACCATCACCCTGCGCGAGGGCATCAAAACCCACAACGGCGAGACGCTGACCGCGGAGGACTGCCTGTTCTCCCTCAACTGCCTGCGGGAGAGCGCCAACAAATCCGTCACCGACCACATGGATTTGGAGAAGAGCCATGTGGTGGACGACCGTACCTTTGTCATCGTGATGGACGAGGTGTACATGCCCGTGATTGCCAACCTCTCCTATCCCACCTGCGTCATGTTCAGCAAAAAGGGCTATGAGGAGAACAACGGCGATTGGGCCACCATGGACATCGGCACCGGCCCCTATACCTGGGGCGACTGGTCTATCGGCAGCAGCATCAAGATGGCCGCCTTCGGCGACTATTATGTGGAAGGTCAGCCCGCCATCAAGAACCTTGAGTTCAAGGTGATCTCCGAGGACGGAAACCGTTACATCGAGGTGGAAACCGGCGGCGCGGACCTGTGCTACAACCTGTCCGGCGTGGATATTGAGGCCGCCGGCGCCAACCCCAACGTGGAGGTGTTCCGCGAGTACACCATGGATAACTGTTATCTGAGCTTCAACCAGCGCAACGAGCCCTTCAAAGATGTCCGCGTCCGTCAGGCCATTGCCTACGCGCTGGATATCGAGGGCGCATGGAAGGTCTGCATGGACGGCGTGGGCCAGCCCGCCAAGGGTCTGCTGCCCGACAACATCACCGACTCCATTGCAAAGACCGACTCACCCTATCATGTGGACTATCCCGTCTATAAGTACAATCTTGAAAAGGCCAAGGAGCTGCTGGCCGAGGCCGGCTATCCCAACGGCTTCTCCTGCCGCTATCACGTGGGCCACATGGCCCTGCGTCAGGCCTACGGCGAGTTCTTTGCAAACGCGCTGAAGCAGATCGGCATCAATGTGGAAATCGTCGCTCTGGACGCGGCCACCAACTCTCAGGCGCTGAAGGTGGAGCACAACTTTGATATCTACACCTGGGGCATTGCCGCCACCAACGGCGATATCGACTTTGCCAACCGCTTCTTCTATACCGACTTCGTCAACAACATCTTTGGGTACAGCAATCCCGACATGGACGCCATGATCGTGGCCGCCGCCAAGGAGATTGACCCCGCCAAGCGCAGCGAGCTGAACGCCGCCATTCAGCAAAAGGCGCTGGACGAGTGCATCATTGTCCCCATCTATCAGCAGGAGGATATCTACTGCTATTCCACCAGCCTTCAGGGCCTGCGCAACGGCGCCTACCAGTCTCCTCTGCTGAAGTACTGCTACTTCGCGTAAGCATATCTGCTGAAAGGGCAATTTAGAAACAGAGAAACGGGAAAACAGGGAAAAAGGCGGGGCGAATAATTCCTTCATATTATTCGCCCCGTTCTTTTTATTCCGCACTGCGGCACAAACAGCGGGCAATTGACACAGTTGGCCGCGACGTTGAATGAGGGAAAACGAAATGCTGAAATACATTCTGAAGCGCCTGTTGTGGATCATACCGGTTTTAATCGGCGTGACCGTCATCGTGTTCACAATTCTCTACTTTTCTCCCGGCGACCCGGCGTACCTCGCCCTGGGCGACAACGCCACGCCGGAGGCAGTGGAGGCCTATCGCATTGAAATGGGCATCAACGGCGGCTACTGGGAGCGCCTGGGCAACACATTGCTGGGGCTGATTCAAGGTGATCTGGGCCTGTCCTTCCGCTCCAAGACCCCGGTAATCAACGAGCTGATCGTCCGCTTTAAAGTCACCTTCGACATCTCCGCCTGGAGCATCGTTCTGGGTATTGTACTGGGAATCTTCTTCGGAATCATATCGGCGCTGAAGCAGAACACCATCTGGGACTCGTTGTCCACCGGCTGCGCGCTGTTCGGCATTTCCATGCCGATGTTCTGGCAGGGCCTGATGCTGATACTGATTTTTTCCGTCACTCTGAATTGGCTTCCCCCTTCGGGGTACGGCGATAACTGGAAGCAGATGGTGCTGCCGGTCATCGCTCTGGGCGTGAACTCCTCCGCCACCATCATGCGCACCACCCGCAGCTCTATGCTGGAGGTGATGCGTCAGGACTACATCCGCACCGCCAAGGCCAAGGGCCAGACCTACTGGGTGGTGGTGCTGCGCCACGCCCTGAAAAACGCCATGATTCCCATTGTCACGGTCATCGGCCTGCAAATGGGCACGCTTCTGGCGGGTTCCATCGTGACGGAGGCCATTTTCTCCATCGCGGGCGTGGGCAAATATCTGGTGGATTCCATGCTGGCAAGAGATTATAACGCGGTGCAGGGCTGCGTGCTGCTGATCGCTTTTGTGTCCGCGATTTTGAACCTGATTGTGGACATTATCTATACTTTTATCGACCCCCGTATGAAAACCATGTATGAGAGCGAGTCCGGAATCAAACTTTTCAAGCGGAAAGGAGCTGGTCAAAATGGCTAAAAGCAAGGAAAAGAAGCACACCATGCTCTCTGAAATCTGGCGGCGGTTCAAAAAGAACCGGCAGGCAGTTGTAGGTCTGGCGGTGCTGGTCCTGTTCGTTCTGGTGGCCATTTTTGCAGACCAGATCGCCCCCTACGGCTATGACGAGCAGGACGCTGCCCGCGCCCAGATCGCCCCCTGCGCCGCATACATTTTCGGCACGGACAATTTGGGCCGCGACGTGTTCAGCCGCATTGTGTACGGCAGCCGGTATTCCCTGTCCATCGGCTTTCTGGCCGTTGGAATCTCCGTGCTGACGGGGGGCTTTTAGGCGTCATCGCCGCCTATTATCCCAAGCTTGACAACATCATCATGCGGGCCATGGACCTGTTTATGGCCATTCCCCAGATGCTGCTGGCCATGTGCATCGTGTCCGCTCTGGGCGGAAGCCTTTTTAACCTGATGCTGGCGGTGGGCCTTTCCTCAACGCCGAAATTTGCCCGGGTGGTGCGTGCCTCGGTGCTGTCCACCCGGGAGCAGGAATTTGTGGAGGCCGCCCGCGCCATCGGCGCCAGCAACTTTCGCATCATTCTGCACCACATTCTGCCCAACTCCATTTCGCCCCTCATCGTGCAGGCCACGCTGAATATGGCGGGCGCGATTATCTCCGCCTCCGCCCTGAGCTTTTTGGGCTTCGGCATTCAGGCGCCCAAGCCGGAGTGGGGCGCCATGCTGTCCGCCGGACGCAAATACATCCGCACCCTGCCGTATCTCACCGTCATTCCCGGCCTTGCCATCATGGCTGTGGTGTACGCGCTGAACGTGGTGGGCGACGGCCTGCGGGATTGTTTGGATCCCAGACTGAAAAAGTGAGGAGGGGCGGACAATGGCTGAAAAGATACTGGACGTTCAAAATCTGGAAATTCGCTACGTAACCGACGAAGAGACGGTTTACGCGGTCAACGACGTGAGCTTTACACTGGAAAAGGGCGAGAGCATCGGCCTTGTGGGCGAAACCGGCGCGGGCAAAACCACCACGGCGCTGGGCATTATGGGGCTGGTGCCCGACCCGCCGGGAGAAATCGTGGGCGGCTCCATCCTCTTTGACGGGCAGGATTTGCTCAAGCTGCCGGAAAAGCAGATGCGGGCCATCCGGGGCGGAAAAATCTCCATGATTTTTCAGGACCCCATGACCTCCTTGAACCCGGTGATGACCGTGGGAGAGCAGATCGCGGAGGTGGTGCTGCTGCACAACAAAATCTCCAAGGCCGAGGCCAGAAAGCGGGCCATGGAGATGCTGGAGCAGGTGGGTATTCCCGCTGCCCGGTGCGACGATTATCCCCACCAGTTTTCCGGCGGCATGAAGCAGCGGGTGGTCATCGCCATCGCGCTTGCGTGCAGCCCGGAGCTGCTGATTGCGGACGAGCCCACCACCGCGCTGGACGTGACCATTCAGGCGCAGGTGCTGGAGCTGATGCGTAAGCTTCAGGCGGAGTATAACACCTCCCTGATTCTCATCACCCACGATTTGGGCGTGGTGGCCAAGGTCTGCGACAAGGTGGCGGTGGTGTATGCCGGTGAAATCATCGAGTACGGTACGCTGGAGGACATTTACACCGACAAGCGTCATTCCTATACAGTGGGCCTGTTCGAATCTCTTCCCGACATCGAGAAGGAAGCCGCCAGCCTGAAGGTGATTCCGGGCGTGGTGCCCGACCCGGCCAACCTGCCCAAGGGCTGCAAATTTAACCCCAGATGCCCGGAGGCCACGGACGCGTGCCGGAACGAGCCAATTCCGTTTGTGAAGCTTTCGGAAACCCACAGTGTCCGCTGCAACCGGTTCGGCAGCGCGGAGGTATGATATGGCGGAAATTTTAAGAGTTGAAAACCTGAAAAAGCACTTTAACACCCGCAAGGGCGTGCTCCACGCGGTGGACGGCGTGACCTTCGGCGTGCAGGAGGGGCAGACGCTGGGCATCGTGGGCGAGTCCGGCTGCGGAAAATCCACGCTGGGCCGGGTCATTCTGCACCTCCACGAAAAGACCGCCGGAAAAATTATGTTCAACGGCGAGGACATCTCCGACGTGACGGAGGCCAAGCTGAAAAAGCTGCGGGAGGACATGCAGATTATTTTTCAGGACCCCTATGCCTCCCTGAACCCCAGAATGACCGTGGGAGACATCATCGGCGAGCCTTTGAAAATTTACAAGAAGTGCGAAAGCAAGGAAGCGCTGCAAAAAAGGGTCCGGGAAACCATGGACGTGGTGGGCCTTGCCGAGCGCACCTTTCACCTCTATCCCCACGAGCTGGACGGCGGCCGCCGCCAGCGGGTGGGCACCGCCCGGGCGCTGATTCTGGATCCAAAGCTCATCGTCTGCGACGAGCCGGTGTCCGCGCTGGACGTGTCTATTCAGGCCCAGATTTTGAACCTGATGATGGATTTGCAGAAGGAGCGGAACCTGACCTATCTCTTCATCACCCACAACCTGTCCGTGGTGAAGCATATTTCCGACGACATCACCGTGATGTATCTGGGGCAGATGGTGGAAAAGGCGAAGTCCTCCGAGATTTTCGCCCATCAGTACCACCCCTATACCAAGGCGCTGATCTCCGCAATCCCCCTGCCCAAGTTCAACGCGCCCGACAATCAGATTATTCTCAAGGGTGAAATTACCTCTCCCATCAATGTGACAAAATCCTGCCGGTTCGCGCCCCGGTGCATTTATGCAAAGCCCGAGTGCTTTCACTCCGAGCCGGAGCTGACGGAAATTTCCAAGGACCACTTTGTCAAGTGCCACTTCGTGCGGGAGATCAACGGCCTATAAAACGGCGCGCTACCGGAA
>JAEWML010000208.1 GCA_023393155.1 Bacillota bacterium | reverse complement strand
GCATTATCAAGGCGCTGGGCGTTATTATTCTCGGCTGGGGCATCGTGCAGGTGGGTATGTCGATCCAGTCCCACGATGCCAGCCAGAGAACGCAGGGCTTCCTCTGCCTGTTTGGTGGCTTAATGATCGCCTTTGCAAAGGAAATTCTGACCGCCATCGGCGCGATCTAATGAAAAGAGCCGGGAGATACTGTCTTGCGGCGGATCTCCCGGCTCCCTTGCGGGAGGTGATTTTCATTTGGATAACAACTGGATCGTAGAAAACCTGACCAACGCCTTTGGCGTTTGGAATAGTAAAATGACGGAAATGTGGTCACTGCTGACGGAATCGCCCCAAACCTTCAAGGGCGGCACCATCTGGCAGACCATTGTGACCATCAACGGCGGGATGCAGGCCATCGGCTACGGGCTGCTGGTGCTGTTCTTTGCCATCGGTATCTTTCGCAGTGCCTCCGGCTTTCGGGACTTTCAAAGGCCGGAGCATTTGCTGCGGCACTTTATCTACTTTGTGCTGGCAAAGCTGGGTATCACCTACGGTATGGACCTGCTGGTAAATATATTTGACGTGTGCAGCGGCATTGTGGCAACGGCGGCGGGCAGCATCGGCGGCTTGACCGGCGCATCCGTGGCGCTGCCGCAGGAGATTGCGGACGCCATCGGAGATGTGGGCTTTTTGGCGAGCATCCCCCTCTGGCTGGTAACGCTGCTGGGGAGCCTGTTTATTACAGTGCTGGCATTCATTATGATCCTCACCGTCTATGGGCGCTTTTTTAAGATTTATATGTATGCCGCGCTCTCCCCGGTGGCGCTGGCGTCCTTTGCCGGAGAAGGAACTTCCCACTTCGGCAAGGCGTTCCTTCGGAGTTATGTAGGCGTGTGCATGGAGGGTGCGGTGATCGTTCTGGCCTGCATCATCTTTTCGGCCTTTTCCTCCAGCGGTACGCCGGTGGTGGATAGCAGCGCCTCCGTAGTGACGCAGGTGTGGAGCTATTTGGGCGAGGTCATATTTAATTTGCTGGTGCTGGTAGGCTTAGTGAAGTCCGCCGACCATATTGCCAAGGAAATGCTGGGGTTATGAGTGATCTCTTGCTTTCCGGGCCTGCCGTTGGGCGGACTTCCGTTCCCGCTTTTCTTCCATTTCCCGCAGCCATTCACTGACCGGTGCTTTCCACGGTTCGCTCTTGCTGGGAATGTTCTTAATCAGGCTGCCGGGATTTAGTCCCAGCCGCTTAGCGCGGGCAATATCTTCATCGGTCAGACGACACTTCTTTTTTGCATCCTGCCATAGCTGTTCACTATATGCCATAGGAAAGAAGTTTCCTTTCATTTTTTCTTTATCGTACCACATCGTACATAACAAAACAACACGGAGGAATTCAATGGAAATCAAAATCAACAAGGAGATTCGCACTTACCGCGAAACGCTCTTTTTCGGCCTGTCCGTGCGGCAATTTGTCTGCTCCGTTTTGGCGGTGGGCGTTGCTGTGGCGCTGTATTTCACCCTGAGTCAAGTGTTGGACCGGGAAACGGTGAGCTGGGTGTGCATCGTCGGCGCGGCTCCCGTGGCCACTGCCGGTTTTTTTCAGTACAACGGTCTTACGCTGGAACGGTTTTTATGGGCGTGGCTGAAATCCGAGGTCATCATGGCAGGCAAGCGTGTCTGGAAAGCGGAAAACTACTATGAAGAAGCGATGAAACGCGAGGTGAAGAAACATTGATCCTTTTCAAGCATCGGCGCAGCGCGGAGCGGGACGCCTTTTCCGTTCCCCGCAGCGTTCAAAAATCTATTCCCATCAAACGTATTTATCAAGACGGCGTGTTTCAGGTAAGCGGCAAGTTTTCAAAAACTTGGCGCTTTTTTGATGTCAATTATGCCGTGGCCTCCCCGGAAAAGCAGCGGGAACTCTTTATGACCTACTGCTCCTTCCTGAACTCGCTGCCCATCGGTGCCACAGCGAAGATCACGCTCTTTAACCGTCAGCTCAATCAAAAGGACTTCGGTCGGACGCTGCTCATGCCCATGCAGGGCGACCGCCGTGACCTCTACCGCAACGAGTATAACGCGCTTGTTTTGGGCAAGGCGGCGGAGAGCAACAATCTCATTCAGGAGAAGTACATCACCGTTTCGGCAGAAAAGAAAAGTGTGGAGGAGGCCCGTGCGTTCTTCTCCCGCGTTGGGACTGACCTCACCACGGGACTTTCCCGTATGTCCTCCAGCGTCCGTGAGATCACGGTCAATGACCGCCTGCGGCTTCTGCATGACTTCTATCGCCCCGGCGAGGAACAGCTATTCCGGTTCAATTTGGAGGACACCATGCGAAGGGGCCATGACTTCCGGGACTGCATCGCCCCGGACTGTATTTCCTTTCAAAAAAATCACTATGAGTTGGGCGATCATGTGGGGCGCACCCTGTTTCTGCGGGAGTATGCCAGCTTTATCTCCGATGCGATGATTACGGAGCTGATGGACTATCCCCGGAATATGATGCTTTCCATTGATATTATTCCTGTGGCGATGGACGAAGCAGTGAGCGATATTCGCAAGCGCATTATGTCCGTGGAATCGGATATTACCCGCTGGCAGCAGCGGCAGAATCAGAACAACAATTTTACCGCCAATATCCCCTATGACTTGGAGCAGATGCGGAGCGAAACGAAGGAGTTTATGACTGACCTCATGAGCCGCGACCAGCGTATGATGCTGGCTTTGGTGACGCTGACGCACCTGGCAGATAACCTTGAACAGCTCAATCAGGACACCGAGGCTCTGCAAGCCATTGGGCGGGCGCGGGGCTGTCAGTTTAACATTCTGCGCTACCAGCAGGAGGACGCGCTGAATACGGTGCTGCCCCTCGGCTTAAAGCGTATTGACGCCACCCGTACTCTGACCACGGAATGTACCGCTGTCCTCATGCCGTTCAAATCGCAGGAAATTCAGGACGCGGGCGGTATTTACTATGGTGTGAACGCCGTGTCCCATAACCTTATTATCTGCAATCGCGGAAACCTTTTGAACGGCAACGGCTT
>JAEWML010000123.1 GCA_023393155.1 Bacillota bacterium | reverse complement strand
TTTGCTCAAGATGCAAAAAAAATGTGGCCGTGGTGTTCATCTCCCGCCTGGACGGGGACAACACGGTGAACGAGGGCCTGTGCCTGCGCTGCGCCAAGGACTTGGGGCTGCCGCAGGTGGATGATATGATGAAGCGGATGGGGATTTCCGACGACGATCTGGAAACCCTGAACAACGAGATGCTTCAGGCCTTTGACGGCGTGGAAAACGTGGAGGACCTGCCCAAGGGAGAAACTGCCGAGCCCGAGGAGGAGGAGGGCAAAACCGCCACCTTCCCGTTTTTGAACCGGCTGTTTAACAACGGCGAGTCCTCCCGTGGCGACGAGCAGCCCTCCGGCGGCTCCGCCCGGGCGGACCGGGACCGGGAGCACAAGGGCGATAAAAAACGCAAATTTCTGGAGAGCTACTGCCTGAACCTGACGGAGCGGGCCAAGTCCGGCAAGCTGGACCCGGTCATCGGGCGGGAGCAGGAGATCGAACGGGTGATCCAGATCCTCAACCGCCGCCAGAAAAACAACCCCTGTCTCATCGGCGAACCGGGCGTTGGAAAAACCGCCATTGCCGAGGGGCTTTCCCAGCGGATTGCGGATGGGAAGGTGCCCTTCAAGCTGCGGGAGAAGGAGGTTTATCTTCTGGATTTGACCGCGCTGGTGGCAGGGACCCAGTTCCGGGGCCAGTTTGAGTCCCGGATGAAGGGACTGATCGACGAGGTGAAACGGCTGGGGAACATCATCCTCATGATCGACGAGGTGCACACCATCGTGGGCGCGGGAGACGCCGAGGGCAGCATGAACGCCGCCAATATCCTAAAGCCCGCCCTGTCCCGGGGCGAGATTCAGGTCATCGGCGCCACCACCTTCACCGAATACCGCAAGTCCATTGAAAAGGACACCGCGCTGGAGCGGCGCTTTCAGCCCGTGACGGTGAGCGAGCCGTCCTTGGAGGACTCCATTCAGATTTTGAAGGGACTGGCCCCCAAGTACGAGGCGTTCCACGGTGTAAAGCTCTCCGACGGGATTCTGCGTCAGGCGGTGCTGCTCTCCGAGCGGTACATCACCGACCGGTTTTTGCCGGACAAGGCCATCGACCTCATCGACGAGGCCTGCTCCGACCTGAATCTGAAAGACCCGGACATTTCCCGCCGCATGGAAATTCAGCGGGAGCTGGAAGACTATGAAAAGGAAACCGCCATGCTGGAGGAGCTGGCCGCCGAGGAGAGCGCGGAGCCGGACTATGCCCGGATGGCGCTTTTGAAAAGCAAGCAGGCCAAGCTTGGAACGGAGCTGCAAGTTCTTTTGGACAAGGGTGACCCGCAGCTGGCCATGGAAAATCTGGCCCACGTCATCGAATTGTGGACGAAAATTCCTGCCTCCCGCATCCGGGAGCAGGAGTTCCAGCGCCTGAGCCAGCTTTCCGGCCGCCTGAAAACCCACATCGTGGGGCAGGACGAGGCCGTGGAGGCCGTCACCGCCGCCGTGCGGCGGAACCGCGTGGGAATCAGCCCCAAGCGCAAGCCCGTCAGCTTCATTTTCGTCGGTCCCACCGGCGTGGGAAAAACGGAACTTGTGAAGCAGTTGGCCACGGATTTGTTCAATACCCCGGATTCTTTGATTCGGCTGGATATGTCCGAATTTATGGAAAAGCACTCCGTTTCCCGCATTGTGGGGTCCCCACCCGGCTATGTGGGCTATGATGAAGCAGGACAGCTTACGGAGAAAATCCGCCGGAAGCCCTATGCCGTGGTCCTCTTCGACGAAATTGAAAAGGCCCATCCGGATGTGCTGAACATTTTGCTTCAGATTCTGGACGACGGAGAAATCACCGACGCCCACGGGCGGAAGGTCAACTTTGAAAATACCGTCATCGTCATGACCTCCAATGCGGGCAGCGCCACCAAGGAGGGTACGGTGGGCTTTGACCGTACAGCCGGTCAGCAGGACAGGGCCAAGGCCATGAAGGGGCTGGAGCAATTCCTCCGCCCCGAGTTTATCAATCGGGTGGATGAGGTGATCTGCTTCAACCGCCTCAGCGAGGAGAATTTCCAGTCCATCGCCCGCATCATGCTGGAGGAGCTGACCGCTTCCCTGAAGGAAAAGGGCGTGACGCTGGCGTATGGCGACGAACTGCTGGCATATCTCACCCACAAATCCTATTCCATTACCTATGGCGCGCGAAATCTGCGCCGCACCATCCAGAAAGAGCTGGAGGACCCCATGGCGGCGAAGATGATCGACAGCTACGAGCATCCCGTGTCTCAAATCCGGGCCACGGTGGAGGACGAAGGAATTAAAATTGAGGCCCTTTAAGGGCTGTAAAGCGAGGTGACTTTCGTGCTGTTTCGCAAGGACATCGATCCCCGGTGTGCTTATTGCCTGCGGGGTGCGCAGATCAATGAGCGGGATGTGGCCTGCGTGAAGCGGGGAATCGTTCCCGTGGAGGGCAGTTGCCGCAGCTTCCGGTACGACCCGCTGAAAAGGGTTCCGCCCCGGCCTGCCGCTTTGGAAACGGCGCGTCTGAGGGAAGAGGACTTTTCGCTTTGAGAGCGGTTTGAAAACAGAACAAGGGGGAAAACGGATATGGCGATCCAGAGAGTACGGGTGGTTTATTTCAGCGCCACAGGCTCCACTGAAAAGGTGGCGATGGCCGTGGCCAAAGGGGCGGCGTATAAGCTGGGAAAACCGGTGACGGTTACGAATATTTCCCTGCCTATAACGCGTGGAAAGGAAGTTTCCTTTACGCCGAGCGACTTGGTAATCGTGGCCACACCCACCTATGCGGGGCGCGTTCCCAACAAGATTCTGCCCTATTTCCAGAACAAGCTGACGGGCAACGGTGCGCTGGCCGTGCCGGTGGTGCTGTTTGGAAACCGGAGCTTTGACAACGCGCTGGCCGAGCTGTGCGCGGAGCTGGAGGCCCACGGCTTCCACACCGTGTCCGCCGCCGCCTTTGTGGGTCAGCATGCCTTTGCGACCGGGCTGGCCCACGGCCGGCCCAATGCGCAGGACCTGGATCAGGCAGAGGACTTCGGAAAAAAAGTTGCGGAAAAGCTGTTGTCCCTGACGGAGGCGCCCGCCCCCGTGCAGGTGCCCGGGGACCCTGCCGCGCCTTATTACACGCCGCTGGGAACCGACGGTCAGCCCGCCAAGTTCCTGAAGGCAAAGCCCGTGACGGATATGAAGAAGTGCTCTCAGTGCGGCGT
>JAEWML010000079.1 GCA_023393155.1 Bacillota bacterium | reverse complement strand
CGACCTGATTGAAACCTCCGCCGTGGACTTCAACGTCACCAACTACATTTCCATGGCCGCCATCTTTTTAATCGTTCTGTTCGTGTTCCAGTCTCTCACCATTCCGGTGGTTCTGGTAGGCACCATCGAGCTTGCCATCTTCATCAATCAGGGCGTGCCCTATTTTACCGGGGCGGAAATTCCCTTTATCGCCCCCACCATCATCGGCTGTGTGCAGTTGGGCGCCACGGTGGATTATGCCATTTTGATGACCACCCGCTTTCAGGAAGAACTGCGCACCGGGAAAAGCCGGGACGAGGCTATCCACATCGCCGCCACCTCCTCCGATCCCTCTATCATCACCAGCTCGCTGGTGCTCTTCTGCGCCACGCTGGGCGTGTCCTTTGTCTCCAGCATCGACCTGATTGGGTCCATCTGCGTGATGCTGGCCCGGGGCGCTCTGATTTCGGCGGCGGTCAGCATTTTTATCATGCCTTCCATTCTCAGCGTGTGCGAGCCGGTGTTCAACAAAACCAGCCGGTACTGGCGGACCACGCCGCCGATAAAACCCTCCCGCGTTGCAAAGGCGCTGCAATCCGCAGCAAACAGGCTTCCCGCCGGAAAGAAAGCAGACTTGGACGGCGGCGAAAACCCGCAGGCGCAAAACGAACTCGCTTCCGCCGAGCCGTCTTTCTCTCAGCTTGCGCCGGAAGAAAACATTTCTGAAAAGCCGGAGACTTCCTCCGGCAAAGTGTCTGAGAAAAAAGAGCATTTTGCCGTATTTAAACGCTCTCTTTCCCACCGGAAAACCAAAGCCCCAACCGATTCCGGCAGCAATTCTTTTCCTGAAAGCACAGCACCGGAACTCTCGGATGCAGAAAAAGCGGTGGAAAAAGAGCTTGCCAAAACCCATTGAATTACACATCGCGCTTTCGCCCCTTGGCGAAAGCAAACCGGCCTCCTTCCGCGCGGCAAGCACGGGAGGAGGCCGTCTTAACGGACGATACCCTGTCATATTGCATCTTCCTCCTTTCGCGTCTGCCGCGCGGAAGGGAGACGTTTTAACAAACGATCTTCCGCTGTCCTGGGCGGCATTTCAGCAGCCACCCTGCGCAGGTCTTTCGTGCAGACAACAGGAAGGGCGGACAGTTAAACCTGTCCGCCCCATCGCAAGAATTGATGCCCGGGTCCCTTTTCCTTATAAACCCCCGCGTAATTCACGTTCCGGTTTCATTTTGCTTCATCGCGGCTTCATTCGGCGGGCAGCTCTTCAAACGCCTCGTCCAGCCGAAGAACCACCTCTAAATATTCTCCGTCCCGCCAAAGCTTCATAGGCAAGTCGTCGCCGATGCGGAACTGGCGGCGGACGTTCAGCAGCATATGCCGCTCGGTCACAGCCTGCCCGCCGGCGGAGACAATCACGTCCCCCGCCTTCACCCCCGCCCTGTCGGCGGCCGAACCGATGCCCACGTCCTGCACCTCCACGCCCTGCGTTCCGTCGGGCAGGACCTTGGGCATATCGAAGATGGTGACGCCCAGCCGTGGCTCCGGAAGGACCTCACCACTCTCCAAAATGTCATTCACCATTTTCTGCACCGAGCGCATGGGCAGGGCAAAGCCCAGCCCCTCCACGTTCGAGGAAAAGGACATCATCTTAATGGTGTTTACGCCCACCACCTGCCCGTATACGTTGATGAGGGGGCCGCCGGAGTTACCCTCGTTCAATGCCGCGTTGGTCTGGATCAGCGTCATGGTGCGGCCCGAAACGTCCACGTCCCGGTTGATGGCGGAGACAATGCCGTCCGTCAGCGTTCCCCGCAGCTCCACGCCAAGGGGATTTCCAATGGCGTATACCGTGTCGCCCACCATCAGCGCGTCGGAATCCCCCATCTCCGCCGCAGGCAGGCCCGTGGCCTCCAGCTTCAAAACCGCCACGTCGTTTCCGCTGTCGCCGCCTACATAGAGAGCCTCATAGGTCCTGCCGGAGGCCAGCGTCACGCTGCAATCATGGCTTCCCGCCACCACATGATAGTTGGTGAGAACATACCCGTTTTCCCTGAAAATCATGCCGGTTCCCACCGACGCGCCCCGGTCCAACTGCGCGATCACCGTCACCACCGCCGGATTCACCCTGCGGTAGATTTCCTGAATGCTTAGCGCACCGCTTGGGGCAGCGGTCAGCTCCATCACCGCGCCCTCGCCGTAAGGATAGGTTTCAATGGAAACTTCCTCCTGATCCCAGTCCTCGTTTTGCAAGTATTCGTCTTTTGGGGAAGAGGGGTCAAAGTAAAAAAATCCGCCGTTCAAAAAGAACGCGCCAACAGCCAGCCCCCCCGCAACAGCAAGGCAGACAAGGAAAATCCACAGCCCCCGTCTTCCATGGACCCGCTTTTTAGAAACCGGCGAGGTCAAAATCGGCCCAATGGCGGGAGCGCTATTCGGCGGAACCGGCGGCTCCGCCCGGCCCGGCAGCCGCCGGGGCTGGACATAAAGCTCCACCACCTCCCGGGGCTGGGGCAGGGGCGGATAGTATTCCACCACCTCCCGGGGGTCAGCCCGGACGGGTGCGGCTTCGTCCCCGTCCGGCCCGGTGCCTTGCTCGTCAGGGTGCTGAATTTTAAAAAACTGGTCGTTCATCTGCGCCTCGTTATTCCGCGGTCAGGGAGAACGAAAACTCGGTGACGCCGTTCTCGCTGGTCACATTGATTTTTTCCCGGTGCTGCTCCAAGATGGTCTTGACAATATAAAGCCCCAGTCCCACGCCGGTCTTGTCTTCGCTGCGGGACTTGTCGCTCTTGTGGAACCGCTCGAACAAAAGCGGCAGCTCCTCGGGCGGAATGGTGTCTCCCTCGTTGCGCACGACGACGCGGGCCTTGCCGTCCCGCCGGGCCACGCCCAGATACAGCACAGAGCCGGGCGTGGCAAATTTCGCCGCGTTTTCCAACAGGTTATAAATCACCTGAGTGATCATGTCGTTGTCCCCCAGAACCAGAATCGGCTCCTCCGGAATATCCGCGTCCACGTCCAGTCCCCGGTCGGTAATTTTCTTTTCCATGGAAATCAGCACCCGGCGCATACTTTCGCAAAGGTCAAAGTGGGCCCCGTTTTTCATCGGGTCGATGGCCTGAAGCTGGCTTACGTCCAGCATCCGCCGAACCATGCGGCTCAGGCGGCGGCTCTCCTCCGCGATAATTTGCAGGTATTGCTTTTCGCTTTCATAGGGGATGGTCCCGTCCAGAATGCCGTCGGTATACCCGGCGATGGTGGTCATGGGGGTTTTCAGCTCGTGAGAGATGTTGGCGACAAACTCCCTGCGCTTTCGCTCCGTCTGCAGCAACGTCTCCGCCATATTGTTAAAAGAAACCGCCAGCTCGCCGATTTCATCGTTTCGTTCCGTGTCCCGCATGCGGATGTCAAACTCTCCGTCGGCAAACCGCCGGGTGGCGGCCACCATCTCCCGGATGGGCCGAACCTGCCGCATGGCGGTGACGGAGGAAGCCATAAACGCCACCATCAGTACCACGCAGGAGGTCATGACAAACAGGCCGATAAAGCCCTGCCACATTTTGTCCAGCGCAGAGTGAAGCACGGACACGACAAACACCGCGCCCACCGGTTTCCCCGCCGCATCCGCCACCGGAACGCCCACCACAAGGTGCTTTTCCGTATACACTCCGCCCAGATTGGAGCGGCCGGAACTCACCCCCTGCGTCAGGGTTTTGTCCATCAGGTTCCGGGGGATGGTGACGGATAGCCCATCCAGCCCCGCGTCGGTGGAAAGGAGGGCACGGCCCTGCGTGTCGCAGACAAGAAAATTCAAGTCGGATATGGACGCGGCAAAGCCAGCCAGCGTTAAAAGCTCTTCCTCGCTGGAAAAGCCGCCGCTGCTCAGATAGCCGGCGGAGAGGCGGGCCACCACGCCCGCCCGGGTTTCCATATCGTTGATCCGCTCCTGGCGGAGAAAGTTATAGCCCAGCGCGGAGTATGACGCGCCCAGCAGGGCCAGCGTCAGCAGCACGGTGCCCATGGTCAAAAGCATCTGCCGCCAGTACAGTCCTGGGAAGCGCTCGCCCAACCGTTTCATGCCTTCTCCGTCTGCTTTGCCGCGCCCACCACCTCAAACTTATAGCCCACGCCCCACACGGTTTTCAGCGCCCACTGGTCGGACACGTCCTCCACCTTCTCCCGCAGGCGCTTGATGTGAACGTCCACGGTGCGGCTGTCTCCGAAATAGTCAAAGCCCCACACCTCGTCCAGCAATTGATTACGGGTATACACCCGGTTGGGTGTGGCCGCCAAATGGTACAGCAGCTCCAGCTCCTTGGGCGGCGTGTCCACCTTTTTGCCGTCCACAATCAGCTCGTAGGAATCCAGATTCACCACCAGCTTGTCAAAGGTCAGTTTTTTGGACGTGTCGTTGGGAATCTCCGTCCGGCGGAGCACCGCGTTGATCCGCGCCAGCAGCTCCTTCATCTCAAAGGGCTTGACAATATAGTCGTCCGCGCCCATCTCCAGACCCTGAATGCGGTCGAACACCTCGCTCTTGGCGGTAAGCATGATGATGGGAACCTTACTGGTTTCCCGGATCTTGGCACACACGGCCCAGCCGTCCATCACAGGCAGCATAATGTCCAGCAGAATCAGATCGGGCGCCTGCTTCTGGAATTCCTCCACCGCCCTGCCGCCGTCCGCGGCGATGCGGACGTCAAAGCCCTCCTTCACAAGATACATGTGGATCAGGTCGGAGATGTTGTGATCGTCCTCCACAACCAGAATGTTTCGCGCCATAGTCCTGCCTCCGTACTTTTTTAAAATGGGGGCGTTTCCCCCGCTTTATGTTGTCCATTATATACGCTTTGGCCATCAGATGTTGAATTTTTTGTAAAACATGCGCTTAAAAGGCCGTTTCCGTCATGGCGGGCAGCCGGTCCTCTTCCTCAGCGGCGGAGGCAAGAAACGCCCGCAGGGCTCCGGCGGTCACGTCGCTCCCCAGCCACACGGACACAGGGCCCCGCCGTTTTCCAATCTGCCCCAAAAGCGTGTTCGCCGCGCCGGAGGAGCCAAGGCCATATTCCGCCCGGTCAATAATGGGACTCAGGGGGCAATAGCCCGCCGCCCGGAGAGCGGCTGCGTCTCCGTCCGCCCCAAAGACCAGCCGGGTTTTAATCCCTGCCTCGGCAAACAATGTCCGGTTCATGGCGGCCAGCCGCTCTGCCGCGCCCCTTCCGATTCCGGGAATCAGACCCACGGCGCTGCCGGAGGCCACGATGCGCCGAAGCTGGTCCCCGCTGCGGGAAAGGGCCTCCTCCGTGAAATAAAAGGCGGCGTGGAAGCCCCGGCTCCCCAGCGCATCCAGCCACGCGGTCACAGTCTCCGCGTCCTCCGCCAGAAAGCAGAGATAAATGGACTTCCCGGAAGAAGCGGGGTCCTCGACCTCGGTGTCCCCCTCCTCACCCGTGTTGATGTCCGTCGGGTCGGCGATGCTTTGCTTTTGATACTGCTGGTATTTGGCGTCCAGCTGGTAGGAGGCGGTATCCGTAAACATGCTGTCGGGCAGAACGGCGGAGGCGCTTTTCACCCGGATCAGGTATCCGTGGTTCACCGGCGTATTGCTGTATGCGCGGCCGAAATAGGACGCCACGGGCGAGGCCGCCACAAAGGTCACTCCGCCCCGGGTTACGCACACATGGTCGTACAGATCTCCCTGCCCGGTGGTGCCGGAGCCGGTAGAAACGTTGAACACCAAGGACCGGCTGGAGTCGTACAGCACCAGTGTCTGGGTGACAACGTTATAGGAATAGCCCACGCCGGACTCCCGAAACACCGTAGCCGCCACGTACAGATATCCGCCGAACCAGAAAGGCATGGTAGAGTCCTTTAAATCCAGAACACGCTCGTCCACGGCGGTGAAATAAACCGAATCCTCCGCCGAAACGCGGGGGCAGAGGGTTCCCAGAAAAACCAGCGCCAGCACTGCGGCGGCAAATCTCTTTTTCACGCGGCGTTCCCCTCCCTTTTCCTTCTTCCCTCGGCGGTTTCTCTTTATTTTAGCACGCTTCCGGAGGTTTTGTAAAGCATTCCCGCGCTAAGAGACGCAGGCCCTTCCCGGCAAATCCAATCTTGCGCTTTGCTCCGGGAGGCAGTATAATGAAACATGACCGCCGCCCCCAGATTTGCCCATTGCCACGGGCCGGCGTTTAGATTTGACGGTCCTTTCGCCCAAAGGGCGGGGGCCGATAAGGAGTTCGCCGTACCCATGGTTAAAAAACGCCGTCGCCGCCATATTTCTCCGCTTCAGCGCCGCCTGATGGCGCTTGTCATTATTTTGTCTGTTTTTGTGGGGCTGACCCTGACCTACAAGGCCATCGTCCGGCCGCCCCAACTGGAGGGCGAGAACGGCGCAGGCCTCCCCGCCTCCTCTCAGGCCTTCTCCTCCGCGGAGCAGGCTTTGCAGGATGCCGACCAGCTGGCCCTGGCGGCAAAGGCTGCCCATTCGGCCCGAAAGTCTGACTTTTACACGATTCTCGTCTCCGGCGTGGACGACGGAAACGGCGGCAGCGACACCAACATTCTGGTGGCGGTGGACGCCGGGGCCGGACGGATTTACGGCGTGAACATTCCCCGGGACACCAAAAGCCGCATTAACAGCAAGAACTATAAATTCAACGCCGCCTACAATCTGGGGGGCATGGAGCAGGCGGCGGAAACCCTGTCCGGTCAGTTGGGGATTCCGGTGGACTACACCGTGGAAGTCAGCCTAAAGGCCTTTTCCGCGCTGGTGGACGCCATCGGCGGCGTGGATTTTAACATTCCCGTGAATATGGACTATGACGACCCCATTCAGAACCTGTCCATTCACTTCACCGCCGGGACGCGGCATTTGACCGGCGCGGAGGCGCTGAAGGTGGTCCGCTTCCGCCACAACAACGATGGCACCGGCTACGGCAGCGAGGACATCGGCCGGATGAAAACCCAGCAGGATTTTTTAAAGGCCGTGGCAAAGCAGACCCTGCGGCCCGCCAACCTGACGAAAGTCTCCCAGTTTGCAAAGATTTTTCAGCAGTACGTGAAAACCGATCTGGAGTTGGGCGAGCTTGCCTGGCTGGGGCAGGAGGCCTTTTCCATGGGCGCGGACAACGTGAATTTTTCCACCCTACCCGGGGAGTGGCACTCCCCCTATATTTACCTGAATGCCGACGAGGTGCTGGGCATCGTCAACGAGTATCTCAACCCCTATGTGGAGGACCGGGTTTTGGCGGATTTGAATATTCTGTCCTGAGCGCGGTTGTGCGACGAAAGAAGAGGAGGCCCTATGATACATCTGAAGCTGCGCCTGCCGGGGCTGCTGCTGGCGCTTGTTCTGGCAGGCGGCCTGTGCGTGCCCACGGCGGCAGCCGAAAATTCGGCGGACAATTTTGTCCGCGGGAAATCCTATGCCGGTGAATTTTCCGACGTGACCCCCGACTCTGTTTTCTACGACAACGTGGCGGCCCTGTACGAATACGGATTATCGGTGGGTAAGAGCGACGGCACCTTTGGCCCCAAGGACGGCATGACCGTGGGGCAGATTGTGATTTTTGCGGGCCGCATCCGCAGCCTGTACGCCACAGGGGACGCCGAATCCGGCGCCGCCGCCTTCCGAACGGAGGGCCAGTCGGCCTATGAGCCGTATCTCGCGTATCTTCAAAGCGTGGGCGCGCTTGCCTCGGAGCTGGACGGGCTTTATAAGGGCCCCGCCACCCGGGCGCAGACGGCCCATGTGCTGGCGGCGGCTCTTCCGGCGCAGACGCTTCCCGCAATCAACGACGAGCTGGTGACAAGAGCTTACGCCTCCCGTCAGTTTATCACGGACGTGACGGAGTATACGCCCTATTACAACGATATTCTGACGCTTTACAAAGCCGGCGTGTCCGCCGGGTCCGACAGCGCGGGAACCTTCGGCCCTGAAAACGCGGTGACCCGCGGGGCGGCGGCGGCCATGCTGACCCGGATTGTGGACCCCGCTTTGCGTCTGACCCCCGCGTGGACCGTGCTGGAAGCCCCGGAGGCTCCGAATTACAGCGTGGCGGGCACCTCCTGGGGGGATTTGGTCACCTCAAGCGCCACCTATTTTCCCGCGCCCTCCACGCAGGAGCAGATTGCCTCCAGCGTGGCCTATATGCTCTCTCAGGAGACCAACGTGCTGGAGCTGAATTACGGCGCGTACATTACCTCCGCGCAGGCCGGCGACGTGATGAACAAAGCGCTGGCCGTCGTCAAATCCTACTGCGAGCAGATGTACAACTCCGTGGAGTGCACCTACGAAACAATTACCGGGAGAGTGACCCTGACCTTTTCCGCCGTGTCTGCGGAGGCAAACCTTCCGGCCTACCGGGACTACGCCCTTCAAGCCGCCATCGCCCTGCACGACCGGCTGTGGGCCGAGGGCGCGATCACGGCAAACATGACCCAGATGGAAAAGGCCAAGGTTTACTTCAAGTGGATTTGCGACAACTGCGTTTACGACACCGCCGCCGGACCCGACTCCCTCGCCCACATCGGCTATACCCTTTTCCGCCATGGAACAGCCGTGTGCGACGGATACTCCGGGGCCTACAACCTGCTTTTAAAGCTGGAGGGAATCGACTGCTACGCCCTGTCCAACCCTGACCACATCTGGACGGTGGCCACCTTGGACGGCGCGTCCTATCACATCGATACCACCTGGGGCGACGGCGTGAACGGCGTGGACTACCGCTATTTTGCCATGACCGAGGCGCAGTCCCGCAGCTTCCATCCATGGTAAGTCTATACAACCAGCCGCGCCGGAGAGTAGTTCTCCGGCGCGGCTGGCCTTTTAAAAGTCCCGGTATGTCAGGCGTTTTTCGGTTTTTCTCCAAAGGACCGGTTTCCCCTCAAAGGGGCCGCCGCCCCTCCTCCAACCTGCGCATCTGGCGTAAAAACTCCTCCGGCAGAGGACAGGCAAGCTCCACCGGCAATCCCGTGCGGGGATGGAGAAACCGAAGTCCCGCCGCGTGGAGGCACTGGCCCTGCAATCCCGGAACGGGCTTTTTCGCGCCGTACACCGTGTCCCCCAGAATGGGGTGGCCCAAATGCGCCATGTGGACGCGGATCTGGTGGGTGCGCCCCGTCTCCAGACGGCAGCGCACATGGGTGAAGCCGGGATAGCGGGCAATCACCTCCCAATGGGTCACGGCCCGGCGGCCCCCCTGCACCACCGCCTGCTTTTTCCGGTCGGCGGGAGAGCGGCCAAGGGGCGCGTCCACCGTGCCTGCGTCGTCTTTAAGATTTCCCACCACGATGCACTCGTAGGTCCGGGCCAGCGTATGGTCCTGAAGCTGGGTGGAAAGCTTTCGATGGGCAAAATCGTTTTTTGCGGCGATGATGAGACCCGAGGTGTCCTTGTCGATGCGGTGGACAATGCCGGGGCGCAGCACCCCGCCCACGCCGGAAAGCGAATCGCCGCACCGGTTCAGCAGGGCGTTCACCAGCGTGCCGCCGGGGTGGCCCGGGGCGGGATGGACCACCAGTCCCCGTGGCTTGTTCACAACGATCACGTCTTCGTCCTCATACACCACGTCCAGCGGAATATCCTCCGGCAACGCTTCGGACACCTCCGGCGGGGGCAGCTCCACCGTCACCGTCTCCCCGCCGGTAAGACGCAGGCTCTTGGCGGGCTTTTTCCCGTCCACCAGCACCTTCCCCTCCCCAATCAGCCGCGCGGCGGCGGAGCGGGTCAGTCCGGGACCCCGGGCGGCCAGAAACGCGTCCAGCCGCAACCCGTCCTCAGGACTTGCTTTCAGCGTCAGCGTTTCCATTCGCGGCTTCCTTCCCATCATATTTTTCATAGAACCACAGGTAGTATACCGCCCCCAGAATGGCGCCGGACACGATGCAGATGTCCGCCACGTTGAACACAGGGTAGTGCATAAACTGGAAGTTGAACATATCCACCACATACCCCAGCCGCGCCCGGTCAATGATGTTGCCAAGGCCTCCGGAGATAATCAGCGTGGCCGCGGCCAGCCCCAGCGGATGGCGGACCAGCTTTTTCGCCACGGCAAAAATAACCGCCAGCACGATGGCTCCGGTCATGGCCAGCAGCAGCCACCGCATCCCGGAAAAGCTGGACCAGGCCGCGCCGTAGTTATGAACCCGCAGCAGCTCCAAAAAGCCGGGAAGCAACGGCGTGGAAGCGCCCAGCTCCAGATGGGCCGTCACCCAATATTTGACCCACTGGTCCACAGCTAAAAGCCCTGCGCCGGCGATAAGATAGAGCATAAAAGACCTCCCTGCGCGGTATGCGCCGATTCTCTTCAAGATTTATGCCCTATCCTACCCCATTTGGGCAAAAAAAGCAACTTCCCTGCGGGTGGGTTTTTTCCCGGACCCGTGACCCCACCCCCGGGAAATGCGGCTTGTGCTTTTTTTTGTTTTGTGATAAGCTAACGTGGATAAATTATCGACATTTTCAGGTTTTGGAGGATTTACCCTTGGAACGCAAAAACGTTACCATTGCCCGGTCGGAGATCGCGCGCCAGCGGGGCTTTACGGAATTGATTTATGCCATGCTTTCGGCGCGGGAAAGTCGTCCCGCCGCTTGCGTGGACACCTTCGGCTGCCAGCAGAACGTGGCCGACGGGGAAAAGCTGATGGGGATGCTGAAAGAAATGGGCTTTTCCCTCACCGACGAGCCGAAGGAGGCCGACGTGGTGATTCTCAACACCTGCGCCATCCGGGAGCATGCGGAGCAGCGGGTGTTCGGCAACCTCGGCGCCCTGACCCATACGAAGAAAGCCAACCCCCGCCAGATTATCTGCCTGTGCGGCTGCATGGCGCAGGAGGAGCGGGTGAGCAAGCGGGTGAAGGAATCCTACCGCCATGTGGATTTGGTATTCGGGCCTCACGCGCTGTGGAAATTCCCAGAGCTTTTGTGGCAGGTATACGAGTCCCACGGGCGGGTGTTTGCCGTGGAAGACGAAGTCGGCAGCATTGCCGAGGGGCTTCCCACCTTGCGTCAGGAGGGGGCCAAGGCCTGGGTTTCCATTATGTACGGGTGCAACAACTTCTGCTCCTACTGCATCGTACCCTACGTCCGGGGCCGGGAGCGCAGCCGCAGCCGGGACGCGGTTCTTTCGGAGGTACGAGAGCTGGTGGAGGCCGGATACAAGGAGATTACCCTTCTGGGCCAAAACGTAAATTCCTATGGAAACGACCTTGGCGGCGGATACGACTTTGCGGACCTGCTCTCCGACATCGACCAGATTCCCGGAGACTATCTCATCCGCTTCATGTCCAGCCATCCCAAGGACGCCACCCACAAGCTGTTTGACGTTATGGCCCGGTGCCCCCACGTTGCAAAGCAGCTCCACCTTCCCTTCCAGTCCGGCAGCAACCGGGTTCTGAAGGAAATGAACCGGCGGTACACCCGAGAGCAGTATCTGGAGGAAATTAACTACGCCAAGGCGAAAATGCCCAATCTGGTGCTCACCAGCGACGTGATTATCGGCTTTCCCGGCGAGACGGAGGCGGAGGCCATGGAAACCGTGTCCTTGGTGGAGGATGTGGGCTTTGACGCCCTGTTTACCTTTATTTACAGTCCCCGTCCCGGCACGAAGGCGGCGGAGCTGCCTGACCCGGTGCCCCGCAGCGAAAAGCAGAAGTGGTTTGACCGGCTGCTGGAGGTGCAAAACGCCCGCTCCGCCGCCGCCCACGCCGCCTATGTAGGAAAAATCGAGCGCGTTTTGGTGGACGGGGAAAGCGCGGATGCCGATTGGCCCCTCTCCTCCCGTACGGAGGGGAACCGGCTGGTGCGCGTCAAGGGAGACAAATCTCTCATCGGGACCTTTGCGGATGTCAAAATCACCGACAGCAACACCTGGGCGCTGTATGGAGAGGCGGTCACGGTCTGAATTTTCTTCGCGGCTTTTTGCCGCGGGTTTTTGAAAGGAGCGAATCTCATGAAGATTACGACCCTGCTGGAAAACACCTCCTGCCGCGCCGACGTGGTGCACGCCCACGGGCTGAGCCAATACGTAGAGACGAACGCCCACAAAATTCTCTTTGACATGGGTCCCGGCCCTGCCGTTTTAGACAATGCCCGCGCTCTGGGGGTGGATTTGACGGCGGTGGACACCGCCGTGCTCTCCCACGCCCACGACGACCATTCCGGGGGTCTTGCCGCGTTTCTTTCCGTCAACAAAACCGCGCGGGTCTATCTGAGCCGCGCGGCCATGGGCGACTATTACGCAATGGGCAAAAACGGCGTTCCGGTGTTTATCGGAATGCCGGAGGAGGTCCGCCCCTTTGAGGACCGGCTGACGCTTACCGGGGACGCGCTGAGAATTGATGAAGCGCTGCGGCTTTTTTCCGATGTGAAAACAGCGGATTACCGCTCCCACGCCAACGATAAGCTTAAAGAGAAGCAAGGCGAGGACTACCCCATGGACACATTCCGCCATGAGCAGAACCTTCTGATTTGCGAAGACGGCAAGACGGTGCTGCTTGCGGGCTGCTCCCACCGGGGCATCGTCAACATCCTGCGTCGGGCGGAGGAGCTTTTGGGCCGCTCGCCGGACGCGGTATTCGCCGGGTTCCATCTGTACAGCCCCGGCACGGGCGAGACGGAGCCGAGGAAGCTGGTGGAGTCCGTTGGCCGGGAGCTTTTGGCCCGGGAGCATACGGTTTATTACACCGGCCACTGCACCGGGCAGGACGCGTTCGCCATTTTGAAAGAGCTGCTGGGGGACCGGCTCCACTATATGACCGGCGGCACAACCGCGGAAATCTGACGCAAAGGGCGCGGCGTTGAACCTGTGAGGAGAGCGGCGCCGCTTTGAAAATATGGAACCCCCTTGCGCTAAAATCAAAATTTTTATATACATTGTCCCGCATGACGGGGCCTGCGGCTTTTAGCTTAGAAAGAGAATGAGGTGAGCCATCCATGGCGGAATTGACCCCCATGATGAAGCAGTATCTGAAAATCAAGGAACAGAACCCCGATTCCATCGTGTTTTTCCGCCTGGGGGACTTCTATGAGATGTTCGACGGCGACGCGCGCACCGCGTCGAAGGAGCTGAACCTGACCCTCACCAGCCGGGACAAGGACCCAACCAAAGCTCCGGAGGACCGGGTGCCCATGTGCGGTATCCCCTATCACTCCAGCGACGCGTATATCGCCCGGCTGATTGCCAAGGGCTACAAGGTGGCCATCTGTGAGCAGATGGAGGACCCCGCCACGGCCAAGGGTCTGGTGGAGCGGGATATCATCCGGGTGGTCACGCCGGGAACGGTGATTGACGCGGCATGTCTGGACGAGAAGGCGGGCAACTTTTTGTGCGGCATTTATCTGGACTCCAAACACGCCGGGGCGGCCTTCTGCGACATGTCCACCGGCGAAACCCACGTCACGTCCTTTTCAGGAAAAGACCGGGCGGAGCACATTGTCAATGAACTGGGCCGCTTCTCCCCCGCCGAGGCGGTGGTGAACGACGGCGCCTTTGCCGAAACGCATTTGACGGAGGCCCTGCGGGAAAAATTCAACTGCCGGGTGGAAAACGGCGGCGAGGGCCGCTTTCTCCCCGGGGAAGCGGAGAAAAACATCCGCGCCCAGTTTGGTGAAACCGGCTGGCAAAGCCTGCCCACGGACAATCCGGCGGCAGGTATGGCGCTGGGCGGGCTTTTAAAGTATCTCTACGAAACCCAGAAAACGGACCTGAGCCACATTAACCGGCTGGACTATTACGAGCAGGGCCGGTTTATGGAGCTGGACCTCAGCTCCCGCAGAAATCTGGAGCTGACGGAGACGATGCGGGGCAAGGAGCGGCGTGGCAGCCTTCTGTGGGTCCTGGACAAGACGAAAACCTCCATGGGGGGCCGGTGCCTGCGGGGCTGGCTGGAACGGCCTTTGCTTTCCGTCACCGCCATCAACAGCCGTCTTTCCGCTGTGGCCGCGCTGGTGGACAACACCATCGGCCGCGAGGAACTGATTGCCGCCATGAGCGGGCTGGGGGATTTGGAGCGGCTGATCGGCCGCATCACCTACGGCACCGCCGGAGGGCGGGACCTTGCGGCCCTGCGCTGCGCCATTGAAAAGCTGCCGGACATCGCGGCGCGGCTGTCCGCGTTTTCCGACCGGCGACTTCGTGAGCTTTTGGAGCTGCTGGACCCGCTTGCGGACGTGGGGTCTCTGATTGCCGCCGCCATCTGCGACGAACCGCCCTTTTCCGTCCGGGAGGGAGGCTTTATCCGGGACGGATACGACCCGGAGGTGGACCGGCTTCGCAGCGTGATGAACGGGGGCAAGGGCCTTCTTGCGGACATTGAGGCCCGTGAAAAGGAAAAAACCGGCATCCGGACCCTGAAGGTTGGCTTCAACAAGGTGTTCGGCTATTACATCGAGGTCAGCAAGTCCATGATCGACAAGGTCCCCGAAAGCTACATCCGCAAGCAGACCACCACAAACGGCGAGCGGTATGTCACCCAGGAGCTGAAGGACTTGGAGCGGGAGATTCTCACCGCCTCCGAGCGGGTGACCGCGCTGGAATATCAGCTTTTTACCACGCTGCGGGAAAAAATCGTGGCTGAGGCCGCCCGCATTCAGCAGACCGCGGCAGCGGCAGCCGAGCTGGACGCGCTGGGGTCCCTTGCAAGCGTCGCCGCCCGGAACGGCTATTGCCGCCCCCACGTGGACGAGTCCGGCGTGATTGAAATTACCGGGGGGCGCCACCCCGTGGTGGAGCGGGTGCTGAAGGACAGCCTGTTTGTCCCCAACGACACGTTTATGGGCGAGCGGGAGCAGCGGGTGGCCATCATTACCGGCCCCAACATGGCGGGCAAATCCACCTATATGCGTCAGGTGGCCCTGATTGTGCTGCTGGCTCAGGTCGGGTCCTTCGTCCCCGCCGCCGCAGCCCGCATCGGCGTGGTGGACCGGATTTTCACCCGCATCGGCGCCAGCGACGATCTGGCGGCGGGCCAGTCCACCTTCATGGTGGAAATGACAGAGGTGGCGGACATTCTTCGCCACGCCACCAAAAAAAGTCTGCTGATTTTGGACGAAATCGGCAGGGGCACCTCCACCTTTGACGGTATGTCCATCGCCCGGGCGGTGGTGGAGCACTGCGCGGACCCCAAAAAGCTTGGGGCGAAAACTTTGATTGCCACCCACTATCACGAGCTGACGGAGCTGGAGGACACCCTCCCCGGCGCGGTGAACTACAACATTGCCGTGAAAACCCGGGGCGAGGAAATTATCTTCCTGCGCAAAATCGTCCCCGGCGGGGCGGACCGGAGCTATGGCATTGAAGTCGCAAAGCTGGCGGGCCTGCCCGACAAAGTGGTAGCCCGGGCAAGAACCGTTTTGGAGGAACTGGAGGCCGAAAACGGCGTGCAGTACGTAAAGCCCCGGCAGGAGGCCCGGCAGGTGTCTCTGGACGCGGTGGGTGAGGGCGAGGTGCTGGACGCGCTGCGCCGCTGCCAGCCGGATACGCTGACCCCCATTGAGGCCATGGGCCTTTTATACGAACTGAAACGCAAGCTGTCCTGACGACACGCGAAAGAGACGAAAAGGAGAACTACATGGCACGACAGCGCACAAACGCAAATCTCTCCTCCGGAGAAGTAACGGGCGGCACGATTTTCTTTGTGGTCTATCTGTTGGTCCTCCCCTTTGCAACAGACCCGCTGTTTCGGCTGGCGGAGCTGCTTTTGGACATCAATATCAGCGCCGGGATGCAAAGCGCCATTTATTATTACGTGCTGTTTGCCGTCACGGTGATGATTTTTCACGGCCTTCTGGGCCGCTCCACCCGGACGCTGCTGGACAACGCGGCTTTGGCCGCGAAAACCCTGGGCATGGGGCTTGTGGCGCTGTACGGCCTGAACGAGCTGGCCTATCGCCTGACCCACGCGCTGATAAACAATCAGACCAATCTGAACGACGTCAGCATTTCTGCCCGGATTGACGCCGCCCCCTTGAGCACGCTGCTCATCGTGCTGTTTCTGGCCCCCTTTGTGGAGGAATTTCTCTTCCGCGGGCTTGTCTTCGGCGGTCTGCGGAGCCGCAGCCGCACAGTGGCCTATGTTGTGAGCAGCGTTTTATTTGCATTTTTACATGTGTGGCAGTATGCCTGGGGAAATCAGGACGCGGCCTATTTCTGGCTGATGCTGCAATATCTGGTGCCCGGCGCGGTGCTTGCCTGGGCCTACGACCATTCCGGAACCCTGTGGACCTCCGTGGCGCTGCACGGACTGGCCAACGCGCTGAGCGTGCTGGCGTCGCGGCTGTAAGCGGACGAATTAGAAAGGCTTTGCTATGACAACTCCCCACATTCAACAACTGGACCCCCACGTGGCGGACCTGATTGCCGCCGGCGAGGTGGTGGAGCGGCCCGCCAGCGTGGTGAAGGAGCTGGTGGAAAACGCCGTGGACGCGGGCGCCTCCGCCGTGACGGTGGAGCTGCAAAACGGCGGAATGCGCCTGATCCGCGTGACGGACGACGGCTGCGGAATCGCCCGGGAGGAGCTGCCCACCGCGTTTTTGCGCCACGCCACCAGCAAGCTTCGCGTTGCGGAGGATTTGGCAGGCGTGGGCACCCTTGGCTTCCGGGGCGAGGCGCTGGCGGCAATATCCGCCGTGAGCCGGGTGGAAATTTCCTCCTGCCGCAGGGGCGAACCCGGCGCGTCCCTCCGTTTGGAGGGCGGCGTGGCCGAGGAGGTGCGGGACGCGGGGGTCCCGGAGGGGACCACCATCACCGTCCGGGATTTGTTTTACAATACCCCCGCGCGGCTGAAATTCATGAAAAAGGACAGCGCGGAAACGGCGGCGGTGAACGGCCTGATGCAGCATCTGGCCCTGAGCCATCCCGAAATTTCCTTCCGCTTCATTAAGGATGGGACCGAGGCCCTTCACACCCCCGGCGACGGGAAGCTGGACTCTGCCATTTACGCCGCCCTCGGCCGGGAATTTGCCCGCACGCTCACGCCCGTGGAGGGCCGGGGCGGAGAGGTCACTGTCTCCGGCTTTGTCACAAAGCCGCTTTTGGGCCGGGGCTCCCGCTCTATGCAGACGTTTTTTGTCAACAGGCGGTTTATCAAGTCCCAGCTTCTCACCGCCGCGCTGGAGGAGGGATACCGCAACCAGCTTATGAAGGGGAAATTTCCCGGCTGCGTGCTGCGGATCGACCTTCCGGTGACGGAGGTGGACGTGAACGTCCACCCCGCTAAAACCACCGTGAAATTTTCAAGGGACCGGGAGGTGTTCGACGCGGTGTACCACAC
>JAEWML010000037.1 GCA_023393155.1 Bacillota bacterium | reverse complement strand
ATTCCGGACCATGAAGGCGTGATTACCAATGACGACAAAAAGGTGGATTCTCCGTACAATCTGTACAAATACGCGGGCCTGCCGCCTACGCCCATCGCAAACCCGGGCCTGAAGTCGCTGCAGGCGGCGCTGAGCCCCGAAACCACCGGCTATTATTTCTACGCGCTGGGTAAGGACAGAACCCACTTTTTCTCCGCCACGCTTCAGGAGCACAACCAGTTTATCAACAGCGACCAGTATGTCGGAAATTAAGCTTCCGGAGCTGCTTTGCCCCGCAGGGGATATGGAGCGGCTGAAAATGGCCGTGGCCTACGGGGCGGACGCAGTATATCTGGCGGGCACCAGCTTTGGGATGCGCTCCTTTGCCGGAAACTTTTCCGACGGAGAGCTTGCCGACGCAGTGGAATACGCCCACAGCCGGGGCGTGAAGGTTCACTGCACGGTGAACACAGTGCCCCGCAACGATGAGGTTGCCAGTCTCCCGGCGCATCTGGAAACGCTCCAGAGCGCCGGGGTGGACGCGCTGATTGCGGCCGATATGGGCGTGTTTGCTTTGGCGGGAACATATGCCCCCCGGTGCCAGCGGCACGTCTCCACGCAGGCGGGCATTGCCAACTATGAAAGCGCCCGGGCGTGGCACGATCTGGGCGCAAAGCGGGTGATTCTGGCCCGTGAGCTGAGCTTGGGGGAGGTCCGGGAAATCCGGGCCAAAACGCCAAAATCCCTTGAGGTGGAGTGCTTTGTCCACGGGGCCATGTGTGTGAGCTATTCGGGCCGGTGCCTTTTGAGTAACTATATGACCGGGCGGGATTCCAACCGAGGCGCCTGCGCCCAGCCCTGCCGGTATCAGTACGCCCTGATGGAAGAAAAGCGTCCCGGTGAATATTTTCCGGTGTTCGAGGACGAGCAGGGCACCTACATCATGAATTCCAGGGACATGTGTATGATTGACCATCTGGACGACCTGTGCGCCGCCGGGATTGACAGCCTGAAAATTGAGGGCCGCGCAAAGTCAGCCTATTACGCGGCAATTGTCACCGGCGCGTACCGCCGCTGTCTGGACGCGGTGGGCGCGGGGGAACCAATAGACCCCGTGTGGCGGGACGAGGTGGACCACGTCAGCCACCGCCGTTATTCCACCGGCTTTTTCTATGGGCAGCCGGGGCAATATGTGGCCGACTCACGGTACATTCGGGAGTGGCAGGTACAGGCCCTTGTCACCCACTGCGACGAAGAGGGAAACGCCACGCTGTCCCTGCGCAATAAGCTGACCTGCGGAGAGCAAGTGGAGGTGGTGGGGCCGGACTGCCGGCCCTTTGCCATGACCGTGCCGGAGCTGAGGGATTCGGATGGCTCGACGGTTCAGGAGATCAAAACGCCCCAGGCCGTATTTCAAATGAAGCTGCCCCGCCCCGTGCCGCCGCTGTCTTTGGTGCGGCACGCCGTGGAGCTTTCAGGAAAGTAGTAAACGCCAGCCAGGAAAATAAGGAGAGAAACGATGAACGCAGACGTTGTGATTGTGGGCGCGGGCCCGGCCGGTATTTTTACCGCGCTGGAGATGCTCAAAAAGGGCAGTAAACAGAAAATTGTGATGGTGGAGAAGGGCCAAAGCGTGGAAAAGCGCCACTGTCCCAAGGACAAAACGGGCTATTGCGTGAACTGCAAGCCCTATTGCCACATTACCACCGGATTTTCCGGCGCGGGGGCCTTTTCCGACGGAAAGCTGTCTCTTTCCTATGAGGTGGGCGGCGATCTTCCCACGCTGGTGGGAGAGGACTTGGCCCAGGAGACAATCGACTACACCGACAAGATTTATCTGGATTTCGGCGCGGACGAGCATATCGAGGGCCTTGGCAACGACCTTGAGCGCAAGGAAATCCGCAAGCACGCCATTCAGGCGGGGCTGAAGCTGGTGGACTGCCCCATCCGGCACCTCGGCACGGAGAAGGCCCAGAGCCTGTATTTTGCCATCGAGCGGTATTTGCAGGAGCATGGGGTGGAAATCCTGTTCGGGTATGAGTGCTCCAACATCATTCTGGAGAACGACGTGTGCAAGGGCGTTTCCATTTCCAACGGGAAGACGGAGCAGGAGATTTTGGCGAAGCATACCGTGGTGGCCACCGGCCGCCGGGGTGCGGACTGGCTGGAGCGTCTGTGCGCCGAGCACAATATTGCCCACGCCCCCGGCACGGTGGACATCGGCGTGCGGGTGGAGGTCCGCAACGAGGTCATGGAGATGGTAAACCGGGTGCTGTACGAGTCCAAGCTGGTGGGCTATCCCCGGCCCTTTAAGAACAAGGTCCGCACCTTCTGCCAGAATCCCGGCGGCTTTGTCTCGCAGGAGAACTACGACAATAATCTGGCGGTAGTGAACGGCCACAGCTATAAGAACCTGAAAACAGACAACACGAATCTGGCCATTCTCTGTTCCCACAATTTCAGCGTCCCCTTCAACCAGCCCATCGCCTATGCCCAGAAGGTGGGCGAGCTGACCAACATGCTGGGCGACGGGCACATTATGGTCCAGCGCTTCGGCGACATTCTGGACGGCAAACGGACCTGGCCCAAGGAGCTGGCCCAGTCCAACATCCGTCCCACGCTGCCGGACGCCGTGGCGGGAGACATCACCGCCGCCATGCCTTACCGCTCCATGGTGAATATCATCGGCTTTATTCAGGCCATGGACCATGTGGTTCCCGGCTTTGCCTCCACGGAGACGCTGCTGTACTCTCCCGAGCTGAAATTCTATTCCAACCGGGTGAAGATGGACACAGATTTCAACACCAGCCTGACGGGGCTGCACTGTCTGGGGGATTCCTCCGGCTGGACCCGGGGACTGATGATGGCCTCCGTGATGGGAACCCTCATGGGCCGTAAAATCGCGGAGGAGGGCTGAACCACGCCGACCGGAAGCCAGAGAAAACGGACAGGGAAGCGCGCGTGTGAAATTACCTGCTTTTAAAAGGAAAACGATCAGATTAACCCGAATATGAGACGAAAAGGCGCGGAACAAATTGTTCCGCGCCTTTTTTCTTGGAAATTTTTATGACGGCAGCCTTATATTTTTTCCGTTGTCAAGCCTGAATTTTACTTTGATTGCGACCTGATTTTTGCATCGGCTGTCCTATAATGGGGGATACACAGCCACATGATGCGGGGAGGGATTGGCGAGAGATGACGGTGGTGTACATAGACAGCGTGTTCGCGCTGAACGCGCTGGCGGACTATCTGCTGGTATATTCCGCCGCCCAATTGGCGGGCGCCAGACTGCGAAGACTGCGGTTTCTTCTGGCGGCGCTGCTGGGGGGCGCTTACGCGGCGGCGGTGTTTCTGCCGGGGATGGGCTGGCTGACCGTTCCGCCGGTGAAAATCGCGGCGGGAGTGCTGATGGCGCTGGCGGCCTATGGCGGCGAGCCGCGCTTTTTGAGGCTGACGCTGCTGCTGTTTCTGGTGTCCTGCGGGTTTGCCGGGTGCGTGCTGGCGCTAGGATTGGCCGCCGGGCGGGGCATGCCCATGGAAAACGGGATTTTCTACACGAATGTGGACACAAGAGTCCTGCTGATTTCCGCGGCGGCGGCCTATCTGGTGTTGGCGGTGGTTTTCCGGGCCAGTGCCCGCCGCAGCGGGGCGGGGGGCTTTTTTGTTCCGGTGACGGTGGCCTTTTGCGGCACTCGCGCCGCGCTGACGGCCCTGTGCGACACCGGGAACACCCTGCGTGACCCCGTGACGGGAAGGCCGGTGCTGGTGGCTTCGGCAGAAAAACTCAAGCCGCTCTGGCCGCCGGAGCTGGGCCCGCTGCTAACGCCCCACGCCCTTCACGCTCCTGCCCAGACGATGGAGCGGCTGGCGGGCGCCGGCGCGGACATCGCGCGGTTCCGCTTGCTGCCATACAGCGCGGTGGGAGTGGAGAGCGGCTTGCTGCTGGCGGTCCGTCTGGACTGGGCCAGCGTCAACGGAAAACGGCAGGAACGGCTGCTGCTGGCTCTGTCGCCCACGCCGGTGGGGGACGGCTGCGACGCCCTCTGGGGCGAGTTGGAGGGATATAAACCGTGCCGGTAAAGATGAAAGGGAGGACCGAGAACATGCCGCATTGGCTGGAAACAATCAAAAGGCTGCTCCGCCGCTTGGGGCTGCTGCCCCGGACGCCCGTCCACTACATCGGCGGCAGCGATACCCTGCCCCCGCCCCTGACCCGGGAACGGGAGACGGAGCTTTTATCGCGCATTGAGGACACGGAGGCCCGGCAGGAGCTGATTGAGCACAATCTGCGTCTGGTGGTGTACATTGCCCGCCGCTTTGAAAATACAAAAATCAACATTGAGGATTTGATTTCCATTGGAGCTATCGGCCTGATTAAGGCTGTGGAAACCTATAACCCCAATAAGAATATTAAGCTGGCGACCTACGCCAGCCGCTGCATCGAAAACGAGATTTTGATGTACCTGCGTAAAAACGCGGGACGGAAAGGCGAAGTTTCCTTTGATGAGCCGCTGAATACCGATTGGGACGGCAACGAGCTGCTTCTCTCCGACGTGCTGGGAACCGACGCGGACGTGGTAATGCGTCCCATTGAAGACGACGTGGACCGGAGTCTTTTGACCTCCGCCCTGAAAATTCTCTCTCCCCGGGAGAAAGAGATCATCACCCTGCGTTTTGGGCTGAACGGGGGGCAGGAGCGGACGCAAAAAGAGGTGGCCGACCGTTTGGGCATCTCCCAGTCTTATATCTCGCGGCTGGAAAAGCGGATTATCCAGCGGCTGAAGAAAGAAATTCTTCGTCTCAGCTAAGAGATATACTGACAAATAGGTTTACTTTACATCAATTGAAATTTATAAGTTAAGTCTTCCTAAAAGTAAAAGAAGCGCCCGACCGCGCTGCGGCCGGGCGCTGGGCATTTCGTTAAAAAGAAGCACGTCGTTTTGCCGCCGGAGCGACAAAATAAATCAAAATCCATTGGCGGGCGCCAAACTGCGAAGACTGCGGTTTTTTTGGCGGCGCTGCTGGGGCCGCTTACGCAGCGGCGGTGTTTCTGCTTTTTACAGCGGGGTTTGCGCTGCGGAAAACTCTCTCTCGCAGCAAACGCCTCGCTGCCCGTTTTTGGCGGGCAGCGAGGCGCAGAATGCAGAGTATTTTTCAAAAATCCGGTCAGGAAAATTTTTTAGTATAAAATCACCCCGCTCGGCCGTGTAGACCCCGTTATAACCTGCACCTTTACGGACAGGTGG
>JAEWML010000021.1 GCA_023393155.1 Bacillota bacterium | reverse complement strand
GCTCTGAGATGCCCCGGCCTGATGCCATCAAATTTATGGAGGAAAAGGGCGAGCCTTACAAGGTGGAACTGATCCGCGACCTGCCGGAGGACGCGGTGATTTCCTTCTACAAGCAGGGCGAGTTCATTGATTTGTGCGCCGGCCCCCATCTGGACTCCACCGGCCGCATCAAGGGCAACGCCATCAAGCTCACCGCCTGCAACGCCGCCTATTGGCGGGGCGACTCCAACCGCCAAACCCTTCAGCGCATTTACGGCATCGCCTTCCCCAAAAAGGAGGAACTGGACGCGTATCTGGAGCGCATTGAAGAGGCCAAGCGCCGGGATCACCGCAAGCTTGGCAAGGAGCTGGGCCTGTTTGCCTTCCGGGATGAGGCTCCCGGTTTCCCCTTCTACCTGCCCAAGGGCATGGTGCTGAAGAATACCCTCACCAGCTACTGGCGCGAGGTGCATAAGAAGTGGGACTACGTGGAGATTTCCACGCCCCAGATCATGAAGCGGTCCCTGTGGGAGACTTCCGGCCATTGGGAGCACTATAAGGACAATATGTACACCACCCTCATTGATGAAGAGGATTTTGCCATCAAGCCCATGAACTGCCCCGGAAGCATTCTGGTGTACGACATGGAGCCCCACTCCTATAAGGAGCTGCCTCTGCGGTTTGCGGAGATGGGCGTGGTCCATCGCCACGAGCTGTCCGGTGCGCTCCACGGGATGTTCCGCGTCCGCTGCTTTACGCAGGACGACGCGCACATCATGCTGGCGAAGAATCAGATTAAGGACGAGGTGGTGCGGATTGCGCGGCTGTTCGACGAGGTATACAGCCTGTTCTAGCTGCCTTATAAAATCGAACTGAGCACCATGCCTGAGGACCACATCGGAACCAATGAGGATTGGGACGTGGCAACGGCGGCTCTGGCGGACGCCATTACCAGCATCGGCAAGACCTATGTTGTGAACGAGGGCGACGGCGCATTTTATGGACCGAAGCTGGACTTCCACATTCAGGACTCTCTGGGCCGGACCTGGCAGTGCGGCACCATACAATTAGACTATCAGCTCCCGGGCCGGTTCAATCTGGAATACGTGGGCGAGGACGGGCAGAAGCACTGCCCCGTTATGATTCACCGGGTGGTGCTGGGCTCTGTTGAGCGGTTTATCGGCATCATCACCGAGCATTTTGCCGGTGCGTTCCCCACTTGGCTCAGCCCCGTGCAGGTGAAAATTCTCACCATTACCCAGCGGGCGGACGAGTACGCGAAGCAGGTTGCTGCCGCGCTGGAGGCGCAGGGCTTCCGGGTGGAGATGGACCTGCGCAACGAAAAAATCGGCAAGAAAATCCGCGAGGCTCAGTTGGAGAAGGACCCCTTTATGCTGGTGGTGGGCGATAAGGAGGCCGAAAGCGGTCAGGTGGCGGTTCGTCACCGGTCCGACGGCGACCTTGGCGTGATGTCGCTGGAGGCGTTTACCGCGCAGCTAAAGGAATTGGTGGACGGCAGAGCCGTCAAGTAAGGAAATTGAGAAGAACGCCGCGTCCGCAAGCCGGACGCGGCGTTCTGGAAAATCAGGGGAGCGGAGCGCTTTGTAGAAACTGCCGGAAACGGACGAAAGATTTACGCAAAAGCTGTGGCGTTTTCCGAAAAGAAAGAAACCGCCGGATTTTCGTTGCGGCGGGGCTTTGCGGGGGAGTATACTGAATTAAATAAAAATTTGCGGACGCGCAGCGGTTCGCGGCATTTTCGGAATGAAAAAAAGCCGTCCCGCGCCTGAGATGCGCGGGGGAAGGAAGGAAGACCATGGGCAGAGAATTTAAAAAGGTACTGGTTGCCAACCGCGGTGAAATTGCCATGCGCGTGTTCCGCGCGTGTCACGACCTGGGCTTGCAGACCATCGCCATTTATTCCAACGAGGATATGTACGGCCTGTTCCGCACGGCGGCGGACGAATCCTATCTCATCGGGGAGAACGAAAGCCCTTTGGGGGCGTATCTGGACATTCCCCGCATCATTGAGCTGGCCAAAAAGCACGAGGCGGACGCAATTCATCCCGGCTATGGCTTTTTGAGCGAGAACGGCGATCTTGCCCGGGCCTGCGAGGAGGCGGGCATCAAGTTTATCGGACCCAATTCCAAAGTGCTGGACATGATGGGCGACAAGCTATCCGCCAAGGCGCTGGCCATTGAGTGCGGCGTGCCCACCACGCCCGGCACCAAGGACCCGATTCCTGACCGGCAGGCAGCCCAGAAGCTCGCCATGGAGTTTGGCTTTCCGGTGATTCTCAAGGCCGCCGCCGGAGGCGGCGGGCGCGGTATGCGTCGGTGCGACACCGTGGAGGAAGTGGGCGTCAACTACGACCTCGTGAAGTCCGAGGCCAAAAAGGCATTCGGCAACGACGACATCTTCATGGAAAAGTTCCTGGTTCAGCCCAAGCACATTGAGATTCAGGTGCTGGGCGACGAGCATGGAAACGTGGTCCATCTCTACGAGCGGGACTGCTCTCTCCAGCGGCGGTATCAGAAGGTGGTGGAGTTCACCCCCGCCTTCTCCGTATCTGAGGAGGTGCGCCGGGCGCTGTATGACGACGCGGTGAAAATTGCCAAGCGGGTGGGCTATACCAACGCGGGAACGCTGGAATTTCTGGTGGACAGGGAAGGGCATCACTACTTCATTGAGATGAACCCCCGCATTCAGGTGGAGCACACCGTCACCGAAATGGTCACCGGCGTGGACCTCGTGCGCTCTCAGATTCTGATTGCGCAGGGCTGCCCCCTCAGCGACCCCCGCATCGGCATCAAAAAGCAGTCGGACGTGCACCGGAACGGGTACGCCATTCAGTGCCGCGTCACCACCGAGGATCCGGCCAACGGCTTTGCCCCCGACACGGGAAAAATCACGGCCTACCGCTCCGGCGGCGGCTTTGGCGTGCGGCTGGATGGAAACGCCTATGCCGGCGCGGTGATCTCCCCTTATTATGATTCTTTGCTGGTGAAGGTCACCACCTGGGACTCCACCTTCGAGGGCGTGTGCCGCAAAGCCATCCGCGCCGTGCGGGAGGTACACGTCCGGGGCGTGAAAACCAACCTTTCTTTCATTCTGAACATCCTTCACGACGAGGTGTTCCGGGCGGGCGGCTGCCACACCAAGTATATCGACGAAGCCCCCAGCCTGTTCGAACTGGACGAGGGACAGGACCGGGCCACCAAGATGCTGAAATACATTGCCAACATCGTGGTGAAGGAGCAGGGTCCCCAGAAGCTCTACGAAGACCCCCGCTACCCTCCCGTCACTGGGGAGCGGCCCGACGGCTTAAAGCAGATGCTGGACGCCAAGGGCCCGGAAGCCGTTGCCAAGTGGGTGCTGGAGCAGAAAAAGCTGCTGATCTGCGACACCACCGCCCGGGACGCGCACCAGTCCCTGCTTGCAACCCGCGTGCGCACAAGGGACATTGTGAAGAGCATGGAGGCCACCTCTGAAATCGAGGCGGACGCGTTTTCTCTGGAATGCTGGGGCGGCGCAACCTTCGACGTGGCTTACCGCTTCCTCCACGAATCCCCTTGGGAGCGGCTGAACATGATCCGGGAAAAGGCACCCAATCTGCTGCTGCAAATGCTGCTGCGGGGTGCCAACGCCGTGGGCTATACCAACTATCCCGACAACGTGATCCGGGAGTTTGTGCGGCAGGCCGCCATCAACGGCGTGGACGTGTTCCGGGTGTTCGACTCTCTGAACTGGATTCCTGACATGGAAGTGGCCATGGACGAGGTGCTGAAGCAGGGAAAGCTCTGTCAGGCCGCCGTGTGCTACACTGGGGACATTTTGGATCCGGCCCGGGACAAGTATACCTTAAAGTATTATATCAATTTGGCAAAGGAGCTTGAAAAACGGGGCGCGCATATGCTGGCCATCAAGGACATGGCAGGCCTGCTAAAGCCCTACGCCGCCAAAAAGCTGGTTTCCGAGCTGAAGCAGGAGATCGGCATTCCCATTCAGCTCCACACCCACAACACCTCCGGCAATCAGGTGGCCGCGGTGCTGATGGCGGCGGAGGCGGGGGTGGACGTGGCGGACCTTGCCATCTCCTCCATGAGCTCTCTTACCAGCCAGCCGTCTCTGAACGCTGTGGTTGCCGCGCTTCAGGGCACCGAGCGGGACACCGGCATGGATTTGGACCGGCTCCAATACCTGACGGATTATTGGGAGGATGTGCGCACCCGGTACGACTCCTTCGAGGCGGACATCAGATGCCCCGCCACCGATATTTACCGCTATGAAATTCCCGGTGGACAGTACACCAACCTCAAGCCGCAGGTGGAATCTCTGGGGCTGGGGGACCGGTTCCGGGACGTGAAGGAAAACTACCGGAAGGTCAACGACATTCTGGGCGACATCGTGAAGGTGACGCCTTCCAGCAAAATGGTGGGCGACATGGCCATCTTCATGACCCAGAACGGCCTGACGGCGGAAAACATTGTGCAAAAGGGCGCGAACCTTGCCTTCCCCGACAGCGCGGTGAGCTATTTCTCCGGCATGATGGGCCAGCCCGCGTGGGGCTTCCCCAAGGATTTGCAAAAGGTGGTGTTGAAGGGGAAGGAGGCAATTACCTGCCGCCCGGGCGAGCTTTTAAAGCCGGTGGATTTTCAGGCGGTGCGGAAGGAAATGCTGGAATTTGACCCCGAGCCCGCCGACCGGTCCGTCATCTCCTACTGCCTGTATCCCAAGGTTTACCGGGACTATAAGCGGGATCAGAAGGAGTATGGCTACGTCACCCGTCTGGGCAGCCATGTGTTTTTCCACGGTTTGGCCGTGGGGGAGACGCACAAGGTCAACATTGCCGACGGCAAAACCCTGATGATTAAGTATCTCGGCCTTGGCGAGGTGGACGCCGAGGGAATGCGCACCGTCAGCTTTGAGCTGAACGGTATCCGCCGGGACGTGCAGGTTCCCGACGCGGAGGCGCAGAAAAACATCGTCAAGGTTCCCATGGCCGACCCGGAGGACAAGAGTCAGGTGGGCGCGTCTATTCCCGGCGCGGTGAGCAAGGTGCAGGTGAAGGTGGGGGACACCGTGGAGGTGAACCAGACCCTCATCACCATCGAGGCCATGAAGATGGAAACCGCCATTACTGCCCGCATGGCGGGCACGGTGGAAGCTGTTCAGGTGGCCGAGGGAGAGACCGTGAAGGGCGGACAATTGCTTCTGACCATCCGATAAGGGTGAAATCAGTCAAAATGCACAAAGGGGATTCCCGGCATTTTGAAGAAATTGGACGGGACGCGAAAATTTTTTTTCGCGTCCCGTCCCGTATTTGTTTTTACTGTTTTTACACATATTTTTTGAATTTTGTGAATTTTTTATGAATAAAAGATTTTCAAGAAAAATTTAGGCTGCATTTTATTTGAAGTGATGCAAGAATAAATCTGGCATTTTGCAAGGAAAAATTCATAGTCTTGAAAAAAATTTGCACAAATCGCCGAAAAGCATGTTGAAACTTTCCAATAATTAAGCTACAATATAACAAGTCCCGAGTAGATTGAATGAAAGAAAAGGAGTATTGCGATGAAAAAACTGATGTCTCTTCTCATGGCCACACTGATGATGGCCTCTGTCCTCTCCGGCTGCGGAAACAATGGGGGAACCACTCCTCCTGCGGGTTCCGGAAGCGGAGCAGCTTCCTCCGGTGCCGCAGCCGGCGCCACTGATTCTCTGACCTTCTCTACCGGCGGTTCTCAGGGTACATACTATGCGTTTGGCGGCGTGTTGAGCCAGTATGTCACCAGCAATACCGGCATGAGCGTTGTCGCCATCGAGTCCGGCGGCTCTCAGAACAACATTGAGAACCTGCAGGACGGCGCGGCTCAGCTGGGCTTTGTCCAGTCCGACGTCGTGTCCTATGCGTATGCGGGCACCAACCTGTTTGCCGAAACCGGCGCTGTTACCGACATCTCCACCGTGGCCAACCTGTACATGGAGCAGGTGCAGATCGTCACCACCAACCCCAACATTAAGACCGTTGCCGACCTGAAGGGCAAGAACGTCTCCATCGGCGCCGCCGGCTCCGGCGTGTACTACAACGCCATCGACCTTCTGGGCGCCTATGACCTGACCGAGCAGGACATCAACCCCACCTATCAGGGCTTCGGCGACAGCACCGACGCGCTGCAGGACGGCAAGCTGGACGCGGCTTTCGTCGTGGCCGGCGCTCCCACCACCGCCATCACCTCTCTGGCCACCGCCAAGAGCGTGTATCTGGTGGGTCTGGACGACGAGCACATCGCAAAGCTGCTGGAGACCTCTCCCTATTACGCCCAGTACACCATCCCCGCCGGCACCTATGAGGGTCTGGACGTGGATACCAACACCGTGGCCATCGGCGCCGTGGTCGTTGCCCGCGACGACGTGAGCGAGCAGGCCATCTATGAGTTTGTCTCCACCATCTTTGAGAATCTGGACGCCATCTCCGCGCAGCATGCCAAGGGCAACGAGCTGAGCCTGGAGTTTGCCTCTTCCGTTACCTCCGTTCCCTATCATCCCGGCGCTGCCAAGTATTTTGCCGAGAAGGGCATCACCGTTCCCACGAAGTAAACACCGGAACCAGCATTTCTAGATGCAAGTGGCCGCGGCGGGCATCCGCCCGCCGCGGTTGCTTTCTGTATTTACCTCATGAGTTAAGGAGAAGGTATGAGTTTATTTAAAGACAAATCCGGGGACGAAAATCAGGAGCGTCCTTTAGAGGATACCTCTGCCATAAACATCCCCCAGAATGTGGATGTGGGCACCGCGGCGGACGTTGAGGCCGTTATGAAAAAGTATGACCGTGAATCCAACGTCCGGGTCTGGGAGGGCATGCCCAAACAGGTAATCCGCTGGCTGATGGTGGCGTTCTCGGTATACAGCATTTGGGTGACCTTATTTAGCAATGCCATGCCGGAAAAGCGGCTGACCGTGTTTGTGGGCCTGATTGCCATTATGGGCTATCTGACCTATCCCGCGAAGAAGGGCAGCGCGAGAGTGAACAGCCTGCCCTGGTATGATGTGATTTTAATGCTGTGCGGCTCCCTGCCGTTCTTCTACTATGCAGCCAACGCCGTGCAGATCATCAAGCTTTCCGCCAGAATCGAGCCGTATATGATTGTGCTGGGTCTGGTCGCGATTGTGGCTCTGATGGAGCTGTGCCGCCGAAGCGTCGGCCTGCCCATTCTGATTGTATTGAGCCTCCTTCTGATCTACACTTTTTATAATATGTTTCAAACACCCAACGCGACGGGCTTTATGGTCATTCGCCGGGTGATCTACACCCTGTTTTATACCTCCTCCGGCATTATGTCCACGCCCATTAACGTCTGCGCCAAGTACATCGTGGTGTTTATCATCTTTGGCGCGTTCTTGGAGCGGACGGGCATCGCAAGCTTCTTTATTCAGGTTGCAAACTCCCTTTGCGGCGCCGCCGCCGGCGGTCCCGCCAAGGTGGCGGTCATTTCCTCCGCGCTGTGCGGCATGGTGTCCGGCTCCTCCGTGGGCAACACGGTTACCACCGGCTCCGTCACCATTCCGATGATGAAAAAGACCGGATATGCGCCGGAATTTGCGGGTGCGGTGGAAGCTGCGTCTTCTACCGGCGGACAGATTATGCCTCCCATCATGGGCGCCGCCGCATTCTTGATGTCGGAGTACATCGGCGTGAGCTATGCGCAGGTTGCTTTGAGGGCAATCCTTCCCGCGCTTTTGTACTTCGCCGGCATTTACATCGCCGTCCATTTGGAGGCGAAGCGCCTTGGCCTGAAGGGTGTTCCCAGGGATGAGCTGCCCAAAATCGGCATTTTGATGAAGAAGATGTATCTGCTGCTGCCGCTGGTGATTCTGGTGGTACTGGTGTCCACCAACACCTACACTATGCAGTTCTCCGCCGCTGTGGCCATCCTTATCGCCATTGTGGTGGGCTTTATCAATAAGGACGAGCGGCTGAATCTTACTAAGATTATTGATGCGCTGGAAAACGGCGGCAGAAACGTAATTACTGTGGCCGTAGCCTGCGCCATGGCGGGCATGATCGCAGGCTGCATCACCGTCACCGGCCTTGCATCCAAGCTGCTGGGCGGTATTCTGACCGCATCCATGGGTATCCCGCTGATCGCTCTGTTCCTGACCATGATCGCCTGCATCATTCTGGGCATGGGCGTTCCCACCACGGCAAACTACTGCATCATGGCCTCCACCTGCGCGCCGATTTTGGTGCAGATGGGCTTCCCCATCATGGTGGCGCACTTCTTCGTGTTCTACTTCGGCATTGTGGCGGACATTACGCCTCCCGTGGCTCTGGCGGCCTATGCAGGCGCGGCCATCGCAAAGGGCAACGCCATGAAAACGGGCGTAAATGCCACGCGGATTGCTATTGCCGCATTCATTGTGCCGTATATCTTTGCCTTCAGCCCTGTGATGCTGGGAATTGACGCCCAGTGGTACGACATGGTGATTATTGTAATCACATCTCTGCTGGGTATGTTTGGCATTGCCGCGGGCCTTGGAGGATTCCTGTACAAAAAGATTAACTGGCTGTTCCGAATTCTGCTTGTCCTTGGCGGTCTGGCAATGATGATTCCCGGAACGGTGACGGACGTCGTTGGCCTTGTGATTATGGCTGCGCTGGTTTCCTATCAGCGTTTCTCGGCTAAAAAGGACCAGACTAAAATTGCCTGATCGTTGTAAAACCTCTGCCAGAAAGGCCCCGCCGATCAACGGCGGGGCCTTTCTTTATAGGAACGCAAAAGCCAAAAAAACTCTGCTTTTTGGAAACTTTTTTAAGCTGCCCCGCGTCATATAAATAATGTAAGAAATGCGGGCCGCAAATCAGCCTTGAAAACAGTCAGGCATTTGAACTGTAACTGTTTTGTTGTTGATTTGCGCGTCATACTGTATTAACCTGATTGATACAGTTTGATTCAGTTATTTTTTGTCACAGGCGGCTCTGTGGGAAAGGAACGGCAAATGGCAGAAGTGAAAGATCCGATGAAGAGCGGGGAGGCCGCACCGGAAGAGGTTGAAGCCTCAGCATCCGGGAATGAAGGCGCACCCGTAAGTGAGGTTTCGGCGGGCGGGGGGAAGCCCAAGCGTCCGCCTTTGACGCCAAAGCAGAAAAAGAAGCTGATCCGTTGGGGAATCATTGGCGGCGTGACGTTGGTTGTGGTAATCGCTCTGTCAAAAATCCTGGGCGGCGGCGCGCAGGCGGAGGCAGAGGTAGTGGAGGACACGGTGGTGTACAACTCCATCACCTCCACCGTGCAGGGCAGCGGTATTACCAAAGCCAAGGAGAGCAAGACCATCACCCTGACCACCTCCGGCACCGTGCAGGAGGTTTTCGTCACCGAGGGCCAGCAGGTTACGGCGGGAACGCCGCTCTTCGTCATCGATTCCGAGACGGCCCGTACCGCTGTGGAGAAGGCCCGGAAGGATGTGGACGGCTATCAGAAGCAGCTTAGCGCCATGCAAAAGGATATCGCGGGCTTGAATCTGACCCCGCCTTTCGCCGGGAAGCTGAAGGACATCGTGAAGCTGAACGTGGGCGAGGACATCAGTAAAGGCACAAAGGTGGCCACGCTGGTGGATGACCGCACGATGAAGCTTCAGCAATATTACAGCTACGCCTATGAGGGCGACATCCGTGTGGGACAGAGCGCCGACGTGTCCATTCCCGCGCTGATGGGGAATGTCACCGGCACCGTCTCCGCAGTACATATGGTGGATCGGATTTCTCCGGAGGGCGCCCGGCTGTTCGAGGTGGAATTTTCCATTAAGAATCCCGGCACGCTGACCGGGGATATGGTTGCCTCCGCCGTGCTTACGGCGGGGGGCGAAAGCGTGTATCCCTATGAGTCCGGCAAGCTGGAATACAATCGCATCATTGATTTGAAGACCACTGTTAACGGAACAATTGTATCCACCGGCCTGCTGGACTATCTGGACGTGACCCCCGGAAAGGTACTGGTGCAGATTGACGGAGAGAACAGCGAAAACGAGCTGTTTTCCCTGGAGCAGAGCCTGACGGACGCCCAGAAGACGCTGGAAACCGCGCAGGAGAATCTGGACAATTGCAGCGCCGTGGCCCCCATCGACGGAACTGTGATGGGGCTTGCCCTTACCACCGGAGCAGAGGTTGCCGCAAATACCACGGTTATTTCCATCGCTGATACTACCACCATTCTGATTGACGCCACGGTAGACGAGCGGAACATCAGCTATGTGAAGGCTGGAATGTCGGTGGATCTGGACCAGTGGGGAACCCCGTTTATGGGAATGGTGGAATCCGTCAGCCTCAACAGCAAGGTGGAAAACGGCGTGGCGGCCTATCCCATGGTGGTTTCCGTGGACAACTTCGACGGTTCGCTCATGAGCGGCAGCAACGTCACGTATACCCTCGTGGCCAGCCAGAACGACAACTGCCTGACGCTGCCCATCCAGAGCGTGAAAAACGCACAGTTTGCGGACGGGTCCTCCGGTTACGTGGTTTTCGTCAAGGCGTCCAAGGCCCCGGAGAACGCCGCGGAGCTGGCGGTCCCCGTGGACGGTGTGCCCGAGGGGTACTATCCCGTGCCGGTGGAAATCGGCATTTCCGACAACTATAACGTGGAGATTAAGTCCGGCGTGGAAGAGGGCACCGTTGTGTTCACCACCACCCAGATGGAAAACTCCTATGGATGGTAAGGCCCATGCTGATCGAATTAAAGGAAGTTTATAAAATCTATGCTGAGGGCCTTGAGAGCGAGGTCCGGGCGCTGGACGGAATTTCCCTTGACATTGAGCGGGGGGAGTTTGTGGCCATCGTGGGTCAGTCCGGCTCGGGAAAGTCCACCATGATGAACGTGCTGGGCTGTCTGGACATCCCCACCAGGGGAGACTACCTGCTGGATGGGGTGAACGTGAGGGAGCTGAGCGACAAGGAGCTCAGCCACATCCGCAACAAGCAGATCGGGTTTATTTTTCAGCAGTATAATCTGGTGCAGAATCTCAGCGTGCTGGAAAATGTAGAGCTGCCCTTGATTTATCAGGGCATCGGGCTGGAAAAGCGCCGGGTGCTTGCCATGGAGGCGCTGGAGAAGGTGGGCCTTGCGGACCGCACGAAGCACAGGCCCTCGGAGATGTCCGGCGGCCAGCAGCAGCGGGTGGCCATCGCCCGTGCCATCTCCACCAAGCCCCCCATCGTGATGGCTGACGAGCCCACCGGCGCGCTGGATTCTCACACGGGAAGCGAAGTGCTGAAATTTCTTCAGCAGCTTAATAAGGACGGCAGCACCGTCATCCTCATCACCCACGACAACGGCATTGCCGCGACAGCCCGCAGGGTGGTGCGTCTGGCGGACGGAAAGAAGATTGAAGACCGGCCCCAGGAGGTGGATTGGCTATGAAAATCGGGCAGGCGCTGAAAATGGCGCTGAAATCCATTTTGGGAAACAAGGGCCGGTCCGCCCTGACGATGCTTGGCATCATCATCGGCATTGCCTCCGTTATGACCATTGTCTCTGTCATCAACGGGTCCAACCAGAAAAGCATGGAGATGATGGCGGCCATGGGCACCAACAAGATTACCGTCTATGCCAGTTACAGCAACGGGCAGGATGTGTTTCAGGACCTGTATGATTTCTGCTTGCAGCTTAACGACAGTGTGGACGGCGTGACGCCCAACAGCCAGTTTTCCGCCACCGTGGTTTACGGAACCAAAAACAGCAGCAAAATGGGCGGAGACGGCGGAATGAGATACATGGGCGGCGGCGTGACGGTGTCCAGCGACGGCGGGGGAGGCGGAAGCCAGAACACGGAAATGCCTCCCACGCTTTACTTTGGCAGCGATCAATATGCAATTTGCAACAATTTTGAGCTGGAAAAGGGCCGCGACCTGTCTTTGCTGGACATTCAGGAGTATAAGCAGGTCTGCGTTCTGGGGGCGCGGGCGGCGCAGACCTTTTTCAATTACGTGGACCCTGTGGGAAAAAAGATGCAGGTTAACGGTCTGCCTTATACCGTGGTGGGCGTTTATAAGGAAAAGGACCCGGACAGCCGTTGGTCTATGGACAACATCATTGTTTTCCCCTATACCGTCAGCCGGACGCTGGCTCCGAGTACCCAAATGAGCGAATTCTCCGTGAAGGCGAAAAGCGCCGATGCTGCGGTGGAGGCTACCTCCCGTATTATCGGCTTTTTGACGGGACTGATGGGTCAGAACAATGAAAAGGGCTGGTATCAGGCCCAGAGTGAAAACCAGTGGCAGCAGAGCAGCAACGAATACGCCATGATGATGAGTATGGTGATGGGCGGCATCGCGGCCATCAGCCTGCTGGTGGGCGGCATTGGCATTATGAACATTATGCTGGTCACCGTCACCGAGCGGACAAGGGAAATCGGTATCCGACGGGCCATCGGCGCAGAGCGCCAATCCATCGTCACCCAGTTTCTGATTGAAGCCGCCATGATCTGCGGAATCGGCGGTATCATTGGCATTCTGATCGGCACGCTGGGGAGCCGTATTGCCGGAAAACTGCTGATGCAAATAGATATCTGGCCGTCGGTGAACATCACCGTGGGAGCGTTTGCCCTGTCCGTGGCGCTGGGCATTCTGTTTGGCATTTATCCGGCGGCGAAGGCCTCCAAGCTCCAGCCCGTGGAAGCGCTGCGGGCGGAATAAAGAAGGAGAAGCAGAATGAAGAGACGAATCTTATCCCTGTTACTGGCGGCGTGCATGAGCGTGTCGCTGCTGACGCTGCCTGCCGCCGCATCCGTGGCGGTGAGCTTCAACGATATCGGCGACCATACCACCGCCGTGGCGGCGGAATGCCTACGGCTGCTGGGGGCCATGGACGGATACGGCGGCGGAACCTTCAACCCGGAGGGGCAGGTAACCCGCGCCCAGTTCTGCAAAATGGCCACCTTCGTCATCAAGGACGGAGAGAGCCAGCTCAACCGCTACCGCACTGTTACGGTGTTTCCGGATGTGAAGCCCTCTCACTGGGCCGCGCCCTACATCAATCTGGCGTCTGACGCAAGCCGGGGCGCCACCGGAGAGGACCAGGTGGACAATTCCATCATTAAGGGCTTTATGGACGGGAAATTTCACCCTGAGCGGGTGGTCACCGTGGGCCAGGCCGTCACCATTCTGATGCGGCTGCTGGGCTATACCGACGCCGACATGGGCGGCATCTGGCCGGACGGCTACATGGCCGCAGCTTCCACCGTGGGGCTTACCGATGGGCTGAGCACCGTTGCTTCCAATCCTCTTACCCGGGCGGCGGCGGCGCGGCTCTTTGTGAATCTTTTGCGCAGTGACGCGAAAGGCGGCGGGTCCTATGGGGCCTCCATCGCCGCCAGCTCCGTGGAGGGAATGCTTACCACCTCCAGCGCCACCGCGCCCGACGGCAGCGACACCGCCATGCGGCTGGGCAATTCCACCTCCTACTCCATCGCGGGGGGCAAGGTTTCTACCGGCGCGCTCAACGGCATGAAGGGAATGCTCCTCCTGAACAAGGCGGGGAAGGTTATGACCTTTGTCCCGGAGATTGCCGGCTCCAGCCGCACCGTGATTTTTGCCTCCGGCACCGCGGTGAAGCTCACCACCGCCTCCGGCGAGAGCTTTGCCATCAAAGGAGATACGGCCATGGTGGTGAACGGAGAGCAGAAGACCTGGGACACCGGCTACACAATGCTGCACTCCGGCACATCCGTGACGCTGTATATCGGCGGCAGCGGCGGCGTGGAGTATATCTTCGTGGGCGTCAGCGCCGCGTCCTCCGCCGCAGTGGTGGTCTATGAGAAGGGGTCCACGGCGGGCTTCAGCGGCCTTGCAAACGGCAGTACCCGCTATTCTATTTACAAAAACGGGTCCTCCGCCACGGCCAGTGATATGCGTCCCTACGACGTGGCCGTTTACAATCCTGCGGAGAACTCTATCCGGGTGTGCGACACCCGCATTACGGGCATCTATGAAAACGCAGCTCCCAATCTCAGCAACCCCAGTAAGATTACGTTGATGGGGACGGAGTTCTCCGTTCTGCCCACCGCAGCGGACACCATGTCCAAGCTGAAGCTGGGTCAGGCCATTACGCTGCTGCTCACCGAGGATAATCAGGTGGCTGGTGCGGTGGAAATGGGAACCTCCGGGGCTTCCGGCAATGCCATGGGCATTGTGAAGGAGGTGTCCTCCGGCTCTGCTACGGTGAACCTTCTGAGCGGACTGACCATCACCGGGAAAGTATCCCTGAAGGAAAGCGAAGTGAGCCGCCTGAAAGGCCAACTGGCCGCGGTGAGTTCTACCAACAAGGGAGAAATCGGACTGACGTATCTGTCCGGCGGCGCCTCCGGAGATCTGGACGTGTCCGCGAAGAAGCTGGGCAGCGCGCTGCTGGCGGAAAATGTGACGGTTTATCAGTCCACGCTGGATGGCGTGAAGGCCATCAGCCTGAGTCAGCTTTCAAGCTCCCGCATCCCCTCCTCCGGCGTATTGTATGCCCGGGCGAACTGGGC
>JAEWML010000013.1 GCA_023393155.1 Bacillota bacterium | reverse complement strand
CGCCCAAGCCGGAGGCGGAGCCCGTCCGGCTGGATGAGAGCCTTTTAAACGAGCAGGAGAAAAAGGCCGTGGAGGAATTCTCCAAAAAAATCGACCTCACGGATTCCAACATGATTTTGCAGTACGGCGCGGCGGCACAGAAAAACGTGGCGGGCTTTTCCGAAAACGCGCTTAGCTCCGTAAAAACCAAGGATTTGGGCGACGTGGGCAAGTCCCTTTCCTCGCTGGTGGCAGAACTGCGGGGCTTTGGCGAGGAGGAGGAGAAAAAGGGCCTGTTCGGCGCGTTTAAAAAGGCCGGGAACAAAATGGAGACGATGAAGGCCCAATATGCCAAGGTGGAGACGAATGTGGAGCGCATTGCCCGGGAGCTGGAGCAGCATCAGATCATCCTGCTGAAGGACGTGGCCATGCTGGACCAGATGTACGAGCTGAACCTGAAATATTACAAGGAGCTCACCATGTACATTCTGGCGGGGAAGAAACGGCTTGCCGACTACCGGGCCGGAGAGCTGGAGGAGCTGCGCAAAAAGGCGGAGGCCACCGGCACGCAGGAGGACGCGCAGACGTATAACGACCGTGTGCAGATGTGCGAGCGGTTTGAAAAGAAGCTCCACGATCTGGAGCTGACCCGCATGATTTCCGTTCAGATGGGGCCGCAGACCCGCCTGTTGCAGAACAACGACACGCTGATGGTGGAGAAAATCCAGTCGTCTCTGGTGAATACCATTCCTTTGTGGAAGTCCCAGATGGTGCTGTCTTTGGGATTGGAGCACTCCCGTCAGGCCACCGCCGCCCAGTCCGCCGTGACCGACACCACCAACCAGCTTTTGAAAAAGAACGCGGATATGCTGAAAATGGGTACCGTGGCCGCCGCCAAGGAGGCGGAGCGGTCCATTGTGGACATTGAAACGCTTCAGCACACCAATCAGCAGCTCATCTCCACGCTGGACGAGGTGATGACCGTTCAGCGGGAGAGCGCGGCAAGGCGCAGGGCCGCCGAGGTCGAGCTTGGCCGCATCGAAGGGGAGCTGAAGCAAAAGCTGATGGAGCTGCGCGGCTAAATTGCGCCAAGCATGGCGCGGCAGACGGAAAAGCCCGTTTGGAACATGGCCTCCAGCTCCAACGCGCGCTGCTGCTCCAGCGTTTCGAGATAGACGCGGAGCGCGGCGCGCTGAGGCTCGGCGAGGGTTTGGTCAAGCTTGTCCAGCCCCCGCTGGAGGGGAAGGTCCAGATCCCGGTATTCGTCGGTGCAAAGACGGGCCGTGAAGCGGGTATTCAGGGCGCGATCATAGATGCAGCGCATAATATCATTCATAAATATCATCCTCTGTTAACTAGATATTTGAATATTAACATACATAATACTTGTATGTCAAGGGGTGAAGCATGAAAATTCTTGCAACTCGATTGAAAGACCTGAGAGAGGGCCGCAGGATTTATCAGCGGGAGATGGCGGAGATGCTGGGCCTGTCCATGCGAGGCTATCAGAGCTATGAGACGAACACCAGCGAGCCGAAGCTGGAGACGCTGGTGTTTCTTGCGGACTATTTCAACGTGTCCGTGGACTATCTGCTGGGCCGGACAGACGTGCCGGGCATGAGAAAAAAGTCGACCCGGGAAAAGCAGGACTGAAAGAAACGGGACTAAAAGAAGAGGACTGAAAAAAGGGGCCGGAAGAGGCCCCAAGGGCTGCAAAAGCAGCAAATACGCCCTTTGGGGAATGGAAAGGAGGCGGTAAGATGGCCGCTGTGCAATCCGCGCTGGACGCTGTGACGGCGGCGCTTGCCGCCGTGCCCATGGCGGGCGCGTGGTTTTCCGCCGTGGTTCGGTTTTTGTTTCCTGTGCTGGCGGTGCTGATTTTGTTCCGGGCCATCCGGGGGCTGTTGCGCATTCCCCACACGCCGGAAACCTGGGCCCAACTGAGCCTGCCCAACGGCACGGCCCTTCCCCTGACACACTGGGAGAACATTTTGGGCCGCAGCAAGACGGCGGACGTAATTTTAAACTATCCCAGCATCTCCCGCCAGCACGCGGCCCTGTGCCGGGACGAGGCGGGGGACTGGACGCTGTATGACCTGAGCTCCAAGGGCGGCACGCTGCTGAATGGCGAAGTGGTGACCGCCTCCGCCCCTGTGCGGGTGGGGGACACCGTGGGCCTTGGCGGCGTGCCCTTGCTCTTCCTGCCCCAGACCGTGGGCGAGCGGGAGGAGACGGAGCGGCGGCGGCAGGCGGAGCGGCCCGCCGCCGTGTGGCCTTCGTTTTTGTGGCTGACGGTGTTTCAGGTGTTGGCCTGCCTCCAATTGATTGTTGCGGCGGGGGAGAAAGCCACGGTTGTCCTGCCCCTGAGCTTTCTGGGGCTGACGGTGGTGATGTGGATTTACTACATCGCCCTGCGGGCCACGAAATGCGTGGGCTTTGAAATGGAAACCATCGCTTTTTTCCTGTCCACGCTGTCCCTTTCCGTCACCGCATCCTCCGCGCCGGGGTCGCTTCTCAAGCAGTTTATTGCCGTTGTGCTGGGGCTGGTGCTGTTTTTGGCGCTGGGTCTGGCATTGCGGGATTTAAGCCGGGTGCAGAAGCTCCGGTGGATTTCCGCAGCGGTGGCCATGGGGCTTTTGGGCGTGACACTGGTGCTGGGCAGCCGGGTGTTTGGCGCGAAAAACTGGATTATTCTGGGGCCATTCTCTATTCAGCCCTCGGAGATTGCGAAAATCTTTTACATTTTTGCCGGGTCCGCCACGTTGGAGCGACTGTTCCGCCGGCGGAACCTGACGCTGTTCATCGTCCTCACCGGGGTTTGCATCGGGTGTCTGGGACTGATGAGCGACTTTGGAACTGCCGCCGTCCTTTTCGTCACGTTTCTGGTGATTGCCTATCTCCGTTCCGGAGACTTTGCCACGCTGGGGCTGATCTGCGGCGGGGCGGTGTTCGGCGCGGGGATTATCGTGCAGTTTAAGCCGTATATCCTCAACCGGTTCGCCACCTGGGGCCACGCGTGGGAAAACGCGTCGGTGGGCGCGGCCTATCAGCAGACCCGCACCATGTCCGCCGCCGCCAGCGGCGGCCTTGTGGGCATGGGGGCCGGAAGGGGCTGGCTTCACAAAATCCCGGCGGGAGACACGGATTTGGTATTCGGCATGCTGTGTGAGGAGTGGGGGCTGATTGTGGCGGTGCTGGCCATTGCTTCCATCGTGACGCTGGCAGTGTTTGCCGTCCGGGCGTGCCGGGTGGGCCGGTCCAGCTTTTATGTCATCGCCGCCTGCGCGGCGGGGTCGCTGATGGTGTTTCAAACCTGCCTGAACGTGTTCGGCTCGGTGGACCTGCTGCCCCTGACGGGGGTGACGCTGCCCTTCGTGTCCAACGGCGGGTCCGCCATGCTGTCGGCCTGGGGACTGCTGGCCTTTCTAAAAGCCACGGACACCCGGGAGAACGCCAGCTTTGCCATTCGGCGCGGGCCGGGGAAACGGCTGACGGAGGAGGCCCGCCACCGGACGGAGCCGGTGCGGGAGGACGAATTTCGCCGGGAGCCTGTCAGGGAAGATGAAAGACCCGGACCAGCGGGGGACGATGGACGTTTTAAACCGGGACGCGGCCCGCAGAATGAGTCGGCAGGGACGGGGTTTGCGCAGGAGGATGACTTTCTGAAACCGTACTTTGACGATGGAGCTTCGTTTACCATACCGGAGTTTCTCCGGAACCGGGAAGCCGACGGAGAGGAGGACCGCCATGCGGAAAATTGAACGGCGGGCGGTGCTGTGCCTGCTTTTGGCGGGAGCGCTGGGGCTGGGACTGCTCTTTTTCGTGGGAAAATTTCTGATTCACGGGGGCGGTTGGGCCTCCTCGGCCTTCAACCGACACCTGTACAACAACGCGGGGGTTCTGACCAGCGGCACGGTGCTGGACCGGGACGGGGACGTGCTCTCCGCCGTGGACGACGACGGAAACCGAACCTATTATCAAAACGAAACCGTCCGCAAATCTACCCTCCACGCCGTGGGGGATTTGCAGGGCAGCATCGGCACCGGCGTATTGAACGCCTTTGCCGATAAGCTGACGGGGTATGACCTTGTAAACGGCGCGTTTTCCGCACATCAGGGAAACTCCATGTACCTGACGATCGACGCGCGGTATAATTACGAGGCGTATCAGGCATTAAACGGCCGGGCGGGGACCGTGGCGGTCTACAACTATAAAACAGGGGAAATTCTGTGCATGGTTTCCGCGCCCAGCTATGACCCTCTGAGCGTCCCGGCGGACATTCTGGAAAACGACCGGTACAAGGGTGCGTATCTCAACCGGTTTTTATCCTCCACCTTTACCCCCGGCTCCGTATTCAAAACGGTGACGGCGGCGGCAGCCATTGAAAAGCTGCCGGACTACGACACACGGACATGGAACTGCCAGGGCTCCGTGAAAATCGGGGAGGAGACGATTGTCTGCTCCGGGACTCACGGGGATGAGACGTTTGCCGAGGCGCTGGCCGACTCCTGCAACGTGGCCTTCGCCCAGATGGCAGAGGAGTTGGGCGCGGACACGCTGGCAGCTTACGCGGCGAAAGCGGGGCTGACGGACAGCTATTCCGTCAGCGGGCTGCCCACCGCCAAGGGGAGCTTTTCCTTCGACGGGATTACCGACGGCGAGCTTGGCTGGGCAGGAGTGGGACAGTTTCACGACACGGTGAATCCCTGCGCCCTGATGGTTTACATGGGGGCCATTGGAAACGGGGGGAAAGCCGCCGTACCCAAGCTGATTTTAAAGACGCGGGACAGTCTCGGGCTTCCCTCCTCGCTGAATCTGACCCGCCACACCGGGCGGCTCATCAACGCCGACACCGCAGAGGTTTTGACGGAGCTGATGGCCAACAACGTGACGGAATCCTACGGCACAAAGCGCTTTCCTAACATGGACATCTGCGCCAAGTCCGGCACGGCGGAGGTGGGAGAGGGAAAAACGCCCCACGCCTGGTTTACCGGCTTTCTCAGGGATGAGGACACGCCTTATGCCTTTGTGGCGCTGGTGGAAAACGGCGGCGGCGGCGCGTCCGTGGCCGGAACAGTGGCGGGCCGGGTGCTGAGCGTGATTGTAAACGGGTACTGAACCCGCCCAATGAGCGCGGGGAGGGCTTTTCGGGGAACCGAAGGCCAGCCGCGCGTTCAAGATGACAGAAACCGGAGAGATGGATATGCAGGAAGACTTTATGAAGAAAAAGCGATGGATCAACGCGGGGAGCATTGTTTCCGCCGCCGGGTTACTGCTGTATTTTCTGGGACGGGCGCTGGGCTTTCACGAGGCTGTGCTGGGGACCGTGGCCGTTGCGGCGGCGGGTTTGTCCCTTGCTACGCTGTTTTTGATGATCGCCTGCCGGCAGGACGGGGGCAAGGAGGTCGTCTCTGGAAACCGTCTGGCGGGGCAGGGGGCGCTGACGGTGCTGCTGGCTATGGCGGCGGCGGTGGTGCTGAAAGGGGCCGGGCTGCTGGCCTGAATTCAGGGAGGCGCGGCTTAAAATCGCGGCTTGGGGTGAATCCAAGCACCGGGCATATGTGAATTTTCCGCATAGGGAGCGGAGAAAAATGAAAAACGCGGGGGACGGATACTTCATTCGTCCCCCGCGTTTTGTTTGGTTTATGGGTTGTGGCTGCCCGTCCATCGGGAGAGCGCCTTGGCAGGCTGACTTGTTGGGAAAATCTGTCCGAACTATCGATCTCTGCGACTTACCAGACCAGCGTGGAGAAATAGTCCTCCACGGTTTCCGCG
>JAEWML010000238.1 GCA_023393155.1 Bacillota bacterium | reverse complement strand
GACCAGTAAACGCACTCCGGCGTGTGATACGCCGGAATCTGAAAGACAGTGGCAATCCACACCAGACGCAGCGCGCAGGCGCCCATCAGCGACACCATCATGGGCATAACGGAGTAGCCGAGACCCCGCAGGGCGCCTACCATGGTGTCCATCATGCCGCAGATAAAATAGGGTCCGCAGATGATGCCAAGGCGCACAAACCCCGCCTCCACCACCGCCGCGTCCCCGGAGTAGATGCCAAGCAAAAGCCGTCCCCCCTGCCACGCGCCCACGCCCAGCACCAGGCCAGTGGCCGTCACGCAGCCCAGTCCCGTCAGCAAAATGCGGTTGACCCGATCCATCCGCCCCGCGCCCACGTTCTGGCTGGTAAAGGACAGCGTCGCCTGATAGACGGCGTTCATCGCCACGTATACAAACCCTTCGATATTGCTGGAGGCGGCGCTGCCCGCCATGACAATCTCTCCCAGAGAGTTAACGGAGGACTGGATTACCACGTTGGACAGCGAAAAAATGATGCCCTGTACCCCGGCGGGCAGACCCACCCGCAAAATGCCCAGCAGCTGCTCCTTGTAAAAGCGAAGCGCCCGCAGCTCCAGGCGAAAGCTCCCCGTCTCCCGCATCAGGCAGGAAACCACCAGCGCCGCGGAAATGCACTGGGACGCCACGGTGGCAATGGCAACGCCCGCCACGTCCAGTTGAAACACGATGACCAGCAGAAGATTCAGCGCCACGTTCACAACGCCCGCCAGCAGCAGGTAATACAGAGGGCGGCGGGTATCTCCCTTGGAGCGCAGAAGGCCCGCGCCGAAGTTATAGAGCATCAGGGCGGGCATCCCCAAAAAGTAGATGCGCAGGTACAGCACCGCCAGATTCAAAACGGCGGGAGGCGTCTGCATCCAGACCAGCACCTGCCGCGCCATGGCGACCCCCGCCACAATCAGCGCCATGCCGCTGCAAAAGGCGAGAAGCATGGCGGTGTGGACCGCGCGGTGGAGCTCGCGTTCCCGCTTTGCCCCGAAATACCGGGCCGCCAGCACGTTTGCGCCCACGGAAAGCCCGACGAACAAATTTGTCAGCAGATTGATCAGGGCCGCGTTGGACCCCACCGCCGCCATGGAATTGTCCCCGGAAAACCGCCCCACCACAATTACGTCCGCCGCATTAAACAGCAGTTGGAGCACGCCGGAGGCCATCAGCGGCACGGCAAAGCGCAGCATTTTTTTCAGAATCGGCCCGCTGCACATATCAATTTCATAAGCCTTCGACTTTAACATACGGTTTCCCGTCTCCTCGTTTTCATGCTTTTTTGCACGGCGTTCCCGCAAAATTCGCGGCGGCAAAGGCTGCCGCCGCGAGTTGCAGGGGTGTTATTTATCAGTAATCAGGTTCCATTCGCCAGCGCATCCAGCGTTCTTCTCAAATCCTCAGGGTCATAGGGCTTGCGCACAAAGCCCCTGGCGCCCAGACGCAAAGCCTTTTCCTCGCTGTCCAAATTGTCTGCCTGGGAAAGCACCAGCACCGGAATGTCCCGCAAAGCCGGGTCCTGCGCTTTTTTCTGCAAAAATTCGTACCCGTCCATAATCGGCATGATAATGTCCAGCAGCACCACGCCGATGTCTTCCCCGCTGCGCAGAGCATTCAGCCCCGCCTTGCCGTTGGACGCCTCCAGAATGCTGTACTGCGGGGAGAGCATCTTCTCCAGCACCAACTGATTGACCCGGTTGTCCTCCACAATTAAAAGCTTGGGGCAGGTGGGGCAGCCCAATACCTGCGGAAGCCGGGGCGGCCCGGCCTCCTCGCCGGGCGCGGCGGACGGCTCCACGCAGCCAAACTCCGCCGGCAGCTTCAGCAGAGAAATATCCCGGAACAGCGCTAAAAACAGCTTGCGGCTGTCCTTGCGCCCCATATAGCAGACGCTGACCATCAGGCTTTTAATCCGGTAGGAATCCATATACCGCCGGATCACCAGCTCCTGCCGCTCGCCCGTTTCCGAAGCGGCGTCCATGGCGCTTAAAAACGCCGGACGGTCCCGCTCCTCCAGCCAGTCGGTAATCAACTGCCCGCTGCGGAACAAAAGCTCGGGAGAACTCTCCATCAGGCGGTAATACCCGTCGTTCACACTGAGAATCTCCGCCGCGTCTCCAAACTGCTCAAACATGGCCGCCGCGTCCATTCTCCCCCGCATCATCCTGTCATAGGCCTTCACCGCGTCCCATACCGCCCGGGTGTCCGCCGTCTTGTCAAAAATTCTGGGCCGCTCGGGCGCGGAAACCGACCGGTAGCGCTTCAGCAGGGAGAAAAAATCGTCCTTGGGAACAGGGCGGGAGAAATAGTATCCCTGCACCCGGTCGCAGCCGATGGAGCGCAGATAGTCCACATGGGTCTGCGTCTCCGCACCCTCCGCCACCACGCTCATCTCCAGCCACTTGGCCATGCGCACGATGCTGCTGACCACGCAGTTGGTCCGCTCATCGCTGCCAACGCTGCGAATAAAGCCCATGTCCAGCTTCAAAGACGACACCGTCATGTTCATCAGCATATTCAGAGAGGAGTAGCCATTGCCAAAATCGTCAATTAAAACGGCAAAGCCCGCCGCGTTGAGCTGCCGTGTCAAATCCAGCATCTGCCCCGGGTCCTCCATATAGACGCTCTCCGTCACCTCAATGCGAAAGACGGCGGGGTTCACATCGTATTTTTTCGCAAGCCCCGTCAGCAGCCCGCAGATATCCGCGCTGTAAATATCCAGCCTCGACATATTGGCGGAAATGGTCACGTCGGGATAGCCCGCCGCCTTCAGCTCCGCCAGATACTGAAACACCCTCTCCCAGACATACTGGTCAAGCCGGTTGATAAAGCCGTTTTTTTCAAAAATGGAGATAAATTGATTGGGGAGAATCAGCCCCCGCTTCGGGTGATCCCAGCGCACCAGCGCCTCCGCCGACACCGGCGCGTTGGACGACAGGCTGAATATCGGCTGGAGATACACCTGAAACTGGCCCTGCTCCAGCGCCTCGTACATCCGGGAAGCCACCTCCTGCTCCCACAGCAGACTCCGTCGCAGCTCCTCGTCATAAAGCGCCACGCTCTTGTCGCTGCGGCCGGAAACGGTTTCCTGCGCGATTTGCGCACGGTCGCACAGCTCCACCACCGGAAGCGTGGGATCGTCGATCTCATAGACGCCGCAACACAAATGCAGCGCATATTTCAGGTGCAGCCGCCGCATCAGATCGGCGCCCAGCCGGTTAAAGCGGGAAAGCTCCATCTCCTCCGTGCGGCACAGCAGCACAAACCGGTCCCCGCCCACGCGGCCCACGTGAATCGCGCCTCGCATCGCCGTCAGCTTTGCCGCCAGATTCCGCAAAAGCTGGTCGCCCGCGGCCCGGCCAAAAAGATCGTTGAACACCTTGAAGCGGTCCATATTTAAAAAGATGATGGACAGCGACCGCGGCCGCTTGTCCTGCTCCATCTCCGCCAGCGTGTCCCGTGCCTTTTTCAAAAACGGGTCCCACTGCAAAACGCCGGTCAGCGGGTCCAAATCCCGATCTCTCCAGAAAAGATTCACCAGATTTTGCACCTGACAGGAGAGGATGTCCGGCTCTCTGGACTCCTCAAAAAACGCGGCGGCGCCAAGGCTCAGCGCCTTCAGTTCGTCCTCCGCCGCCCCCATGGCAACCACGGGAATGGACTTAAGCAGCCGGTTCGTGTGAAGAAAGTG
>JAEWML010000203.1 GCA_023393155.1 Bacillota bacterium | reverse complement strand
CGGTTGATGTGGGGGACCTCGTTGACAATGCGGGTGGAAACCCGGTCCAGCACATCATAGGGGATGCGGGTCCAGTCGGCGGTCATGAAGTCCGTGGTGGTCACGCTGCGCAGAGCCAGCGTGTAGTCATAGGTCCGCCCGTCGCCCATCACGCCCACGGAACGCATATTGGTTAACACCGCGAAATACTGGTTCATGGAGTCTTCCAGCTTGGCCTTTGCAACCTCGTCCCGGAAAATGAAATCCGCAAGGCGCAGGGTGTCCAGCTTTTCCTTGGTAATTTCTCCAATCACCCGGATGGCAAGCCCTGGGCCGGGGAAGGGTTGGCGCATCACCAGATATTCCGGCAGGCCCAGCTCTCGGCCAAGGCCGCGCACCTCGTCCTTGAACAGCATCCGCAGCGGCTCGATAATCTCTTTGAAGTCCACGTAGTCGGGCAGGCCGCCGACGTTGTGGTGGCTCTTGATGGTGGCGGAAGCGCCAAGGCCGGACTCGATCACATCGGGGTAAATAGTGCCCTGCGCCAGATAGTCCACCTTGCCGATCTTTTTGGCCTCCGCCTCAAAAACGCGGATAAACTCCTCGCCGATGATTTTCCGTTTACGCTCCGGCTCCGTTTCCCCCGCCAGCTTCCCTAAAAACAGGGCCTCAGCATCGGCGCGGATGAAGTTGATATCCCACTTTTTGAAGGCGGCTTCCACCTCGTCGCCCTCGTTCAGGCGCATCAGGCCGTGATCCACAAACACGCAGGTGAGCTGCTTTCCAACCGCCTCAGCGATCAGCGCCGCCGCCACGGAGGAATCCACGCCGCCGGAGAGGGCAAGCAGCACCTTGCCGCCGCCAACCTTTTCCCGAATCTGGGCCACGGCGGTGTCCCGGTAGTCGCCCATGGTCCAGTCGCCCGCCGCGCCGCAGACCTCATAGAGGAAGTTGCGGATCATGTCGGTGCCGTGCTGGGTGTGGTTCACCTCGGGGTGAAACTGGACGCCGTAAAAGCCCCGGCTCTCGTCGCAGATGGCAACGGTGGGGCAGGCGGCGGAGCGGGCCACAAGGGAAAATCCCTCGGGGACCTTTTCCATATAGTCCCCATGGCTCATCCAGGTGACGCCCTCCTTGTCAAGGCCCTTGAAGAGCTTGCAGTCCGTATCGAAAAACGTGTCGGTCTTGCCGTATTCCCGGGCGGTGTCTTCAGTGCCGGCGGTGACGCGTCCGCCCAGATGATGGGCCATAAGCTGGCAGCCGTAGCAAATTCCCAAGATGGGGATGCCCAGCGCAAAAATGGCCGGGTCCACCTGGGGGGAGGCGGGGTCGTACACGCTGCTGGGCCCGCCGGTAAAGATAATTCCGATAGGCTTTTCGGACTTAAGCTGGGAAAGGGGGGTGGTATAGGGCTTTACCTCGCAGTACACATTGCACTCCCGGACGCGGCGGGCAATGAGCTGATTATACTGCCCGCCAAAATCCAAAACAATGACCTTCTGCATATCAGTCGTCCTCCCGGAAAACGATGTTGCCCGGCTCGGCGGATTCGATGATGGCAAGGGACTTCAGGTTCATTCCAGCGGCGCGGAGCCGGTCACCGCCGCCCTGAAAGCCCTTCTCCACGGCGCAGCCAATGCCCACCAGCGTGGCTCCCGCGCTGGTGACAATGTCGCACAGGCCCCGCATGGCCTCGCCGTTGGCCATAAAATCGTCCACAATCAGGACCTTGTCTTCCGAGGAAAGCCATTCCTTATTCACCAGCAGGGTTACTTTTTTCTTATAGGTATAGGAAAAAATGTCGCTCTGGTAAAGTCCGCCCTCAATATTGTCGCTCTTTGCCTTTTTTGCAAAAATCATGGGCTTGTTGAAGCGCTGGGCACAGATGGCGGCCAAGGCAATGCCGCTGGCCTCGGCGGTGAGAATCACGCTAACCTGATCCATGTCAAAGTGCCGGCCGAATTCCTCGGCAATGTGGACCATAATGGTGGGGTCCACCCGGTGATTCAAAAAGCCGTCCACCTTAATGATGTTGCCGGGGAGAACTTTGCCCTCCCTGACGATGCGGTCCTTTAATTCCTGCATGTGCTGATATCCCCCTCTTTTAGTTTGTCCCCCATGAGGAGACGGGCGGTTTTCGACCGGTTCTATTATCATTCTATTATTATGGATAGACCGCAAATTTGCAACTGTTTTTACAGAACAAAATATGGATGCTGGGGAGACAATGCTTGTGGAATTTGTCTTTACATGGCAAATCGCGGTTTGTGGGGAAGACAAATCCGCCACTACGTGGTATTCTCTATATCAAAAGGGGGGCGGGGACAGTGGATCAGAAAGCAATCGGCGCATTCATCGCCGCGCTGCGCCGGGAAAAGAAATGGACACAGGCGGAGCTGGGAGAAAAGCTTGGTGTGACAAATAAGACTGTTTCCCGCTGGGAGACGGGAACCTATATGCCTGATTTGGCGGTATTGCCGCCACTGTGCGACGCTTTGGAAATTGACATTAACGAGCTTTTGAGCGGGCGGCAGCTGGAAGACACGGATTTTCGTCAAGAGGCTAATGCCCATGTACTTGATGGGCTTAGAAAACAAAAAAGTTTAAG
>JAEWML010000202.1 GCA_023393155.1 Bacillota bacterium | reverse complement strand
GGCGGACACACGGTCCAGATCAATCATCTCAATCTTCTGAATCTCGTGGCTGGTGCGGAAGCCGTCATGGAAGTGAATAAAGGGGACGCGGGTCTTGACGGTGGTCAGATGAGCGATGGCCGCAAGGTCCATCACCTCCTGCACGCTGGACGAGGACAGCATGGTCACGCCGGTGGTGCGGCAGGTCATCACGTCCTGATGGTCGCCGAAAATATTATTGGCGTGCTGCGCCACGGAGCGGGCCGCCACGTGAAACACGGCGGGCATCCGGTGTCCGGCCATAATATACAGGTTGGGAATCATCAAAAGCAGGCCCTGCGACGAGGTGAAGGTGGTGGCTAAAGCGCCCGCCTCCGCCACGCCGTGGAGCGCGCCGGCAGCGCCGCCCTCGGACTGCATCTCCACCAGCGTTACCCGCTGGCCAAACATATTCTTGCGTCCGGCGGCAGACCATTCGTCCACCTTCTCGGACATGGGAGAGGACGGCGTAATCGGAAATATCCCGGCTACATCCGTAAAGTGGTAAGCAACGGTGGCGCAGGCTTCGTTGCCGTCCATGGTTTTCATGGTTTTTTTCTCAGACATCTATATTCCTCCTGGCATATCGTCTCCGGCGCAGAAAATTCCGCGCCGGAAACGGAGATATTACATCTTGATAATGGCGCCCTGATCGGCGGAAGTAGCCGCCTTGGCATACAGACGCAGGTAGCCGTTGGGAATGTGCTTCTCAGGCAGCTTCCAGCTCTTGTAGCGCCCCGCAATCTCCTCGTCGGATACGTGAAGCTCCAGCTTGCCCGCGTCCACGTCAATCAGGATTTCGTCGCCGTCCTGAACGATTGCCAGCGGGCCGCCCTCCGCCGCCTCGGGGGAGATATGACCCACGAAGCAGCCGTTGTTGGTGCCGGAGAAGCGCCCGTCGGTAATCAGGGCGGCGGATTTGCTCAGGCCCACGCCGTACATATACTTCATGGCCTTGAACATCTCCCGCATGCCCGGTCCCCCCTTGGGCCCTTCATAGCGAATGACCACCACATCGCCGGCCTGAACCTTGCCGCCCAGAATGGCCTCCTCGGCTTCTTCCTCGCTGTTGTAGCACTTGGCCTTGCCCACGAAGCGGTGCATGGAGGGATCGATGGCGCCCGGCTTGGTCACGGCGGTGTTGGGGCAGAGGTTGCCGTGAAGCACCGCTACGCCGCCGGTTTTGGAGAAGGGCTCTTCCACGGTTTTGATAATCGTGGGGTCCTCGGGATACTCATAGACGTATTCCGCAAGATTTTCCTTCAGGGTCTTTCCGGTGACCGTCATGACGGAGGTATCCAGAATGTCCCCCAGATGCTGAGAGACTCTGGGGATTCCGCCGGCCCGGAAGAACGCCTCCATCTCAGGCTTGGCGGCGGGGTTGACCTTGGCAATCTGGGGCGTGGTTTTGCTCAGCTCCTCAAACTCCTCCACCACGTTCATGTCCAGCTCCGCCTCGTTGGCGATGGCCGACAGGTGCAGCACGGCGTTGGTGGAGCCGCAGGTGGCCATGGTCATCTTAATGCCGTTGCGAATCGCTTCGGGAGTCAGGATCTGGCGGGCGGTGATGCCCTTTTTGCACAGGTCCACGATGGTCCGGCCCGCCTCGAAGGAGCTGCGCAGACGGGCGGCATAGGCGGCGGGAATCAGGGCGCTGCCGGGCAGGGACATGCCCAGCGCCTCGGACACGCAGCACATGGTGTTGGCTGTGCCGTAGAAAGAGCAAGAACCGCAGCCCGGGCAGGCGGTGTTCTCCAGCGCGGCATACTCGCCCTCGGAAAGCTTGTCGGCCTTCACCATACCCAATGCCTCGGAAATAGAGGTCAGGTCGGATTTACGCCCGTCAAACTCAATGCCGCCCAGCATGGGGCCGCCCACGCAGACGATGCAGGGAATATCCAGCCGGGCGGCAGCCATCAGCATGGCGGGTACGATTTTATCGCAGGAGGCCAGCAGCACCAGCCCGTCCAGCCGGTGGGCCTGGGCCATAATCTCCACGGAGTTGCAGATAATCTCCCGGGAGGGCAGAATATAGTGCATCCCCTCGTGGCCCTGCGCCACGCCGTCACAGGCGGCGATGGTCCCAAACTCCACGGGAGTGCCTCCGCCTGCGTAAATGCCGTTCTTGGCATATTCCGCAACCTTGTCCAAATTGTAATGTCCGGGCACCACGGTGTTCCATGTGTTGGCGATTCCGATGAGAGGCTTCCCCTCCTTCAGTTCGCTGTCCGTATACCCCATGGACTTAAACAGGGACCGCGCAAAGGCGCTGTCCTCCTCACCCAAAATTGTCTTACTGCGAAATTCCATAAAAAATTTCCTCCTTAACCTTTTGTGGTACAGGTTTGTGTAACATCTGTTTTCAGAAGCAGAGGTTGGCGCTTTTTAAGATCATCATTCTACACTGTCGTTTCTTATCTTTAAAAATATTATATTATCCTGCCTATTGTCTGTCAATATCGTATACTGTTTAATTATATAAAATATCTTTGGAGGTTTTTACGCTTTATTGACAGGAAGAATCCTGTATCTTATAATATACCCAACAGTATTCTGCAATACAGAACATATAGAAGAGGTTGACTATGGCTACAACAAAGAACATTCAATCGGTGGAACGCGCCTTCTCCATTTTGGAGTTATTTCAGCAGACCGGTTGTTCGGAGCACAGCGTCAAGGAGATTTCCAACGCGCTGGGGCTTAACAAAAGCACAACCTTCGGCCTGATCAATACGCTGACCAATCTGGGATATCTTCAGCAGAACCCGGAGAACCAGAAATACGTGCTCGGCTTAAAGCTGCTGAGCTTTTCCAACACGGTCAAGGTTCAAAATATTATCATCCGGTCCGTCCATGCATACTTGGAGCAGATCAATCTCAAGTACGGCGAAACCGTACACTGTGCGATAGAGCAAAACGACGGCGTAATTTATGTGGATAAGGTGGAAGCCACCGGCTCTATTTTTATCAGCACCCAGATCGGCACCCACAACGACCTGCACTGCACAGGCGTGGGGAAATGCATCCTTGCCTACATGGAACCGGCGGCGCAGGAGCGGATTTTTTCCAGCAGCCTGAAAACCATGACGTATAACACCATTACAAACTCAGAGCAGCTCCGGGAAGAGATTCTCAAGGTCCGGGCACGGGGCTATGCAGAGGATAATGAGGAAATTGCCATCGGCCTGTCCTGCGTTGCCGTTCCGGTATTTTCCGCTCCGGGGATCGTGGCCTGCGCCATCAGTGTTTCGGGCATGACCTCCCGCATCCGCATCGCCTGCGACAACGGGCTGGTGAACGAGCTGAAGCGAACCGGCGCGGCCATTTCCAAAAAGATGTTTGGGTATGTGCCGGAACTGCCGGAGGCAGACGATCTGGGCTGAAGCCGCGTCAAGCCGTCGGGAGGCTTGGGGAAAAAGCCGCCGGATACGCTTGTCCAGTGATAGAGGTTTAAGCAAAAAACGCCGCTGTTCGCGGCGTTTTTTGCTGTTTCCGCGGAAGCCCGAACGCATAGACGCGGGAGAGGATGCTCCCCGCCAAACTTACCGGACGCTCTTTGCAAAAGTGACGGGGCCCGCCGCCAGATCCAGCACCCAGACCTCCGCGCCGTTTTCGGCCAGAAGCTTTGTCTGGGTGGCGCCGATTGCGCCTGCGCCGCCGGTGACGGCAATTACCTTGTCTTTCACATTCATATTCAGGTTTTCCTTTCCCGTCTCCCCGGGGCTTAAGCTCGGGTTTTCTTATCCTGCCAAGCCTTCATGGGATTCTGAACGCCCATTTTGCCGCCGCTGATCTCAATGCTGGTGCC
>JAEWML010000201.1 GCA_023393155.1 Bacillota bacterium | reverse complement strand
GTTCATGGCGAGTGCCATGCACTCATGGGCCTCCTGAGAAATGGAGCCGTAGCTCATGGCTCCGGTTTTAAAGCGCCTGACGATGGAGTCCTCGCTCTCCACTTCGTCGACGGGGATGCTGCCGCTCTCGTCAAACCGAAAATCCAGCACGCCTCGCAGGGTATGGGGCTTGTCGGCCTGGTCCACCTGCGCGGCGTATTCCCTGAAGGTATCATAGCTTCCCTCCCGCGCGGCCTTTTGCAGCAGCAAAATGGTGCGGGGGTTATACATGTGGTCCTCCTTGTCGGGACCGGAGCGCAGCTTCAGGGCCCCGGCGGAATCCAGCGTGGCGTCATAGCCAAGGCCCAGGGGGTCGAAGGCCCGGTTGTGGTTCCACTCCACGCCCTCGCCAATCTCTGCAAGGCCCACGCCCCCCACCCGGCTGACGGTGTTGGTAAAATACCGGTCGATCACGGAGGGGTGGATGCCCACGCACTCGAAAATCTGGGCGGACTGGTAGGATTGGATGGTGGAAATGCCCATTTTGGAGGCAATTTTCACGATGCCGTGGAGAATGGCGCTGTTGTAATCGCTGACGGCGGCGCCGGGGTCCTTGTCCAGAAGGCCCACCGTCACCAGCTCCGCCACGCATTCCTGCGCGAGATAGGGATTCACGGCCTGCGCGCCATAGCCCAGCAGCGCGGCAAAATGATGCACGTCCCGCGGCTCCGCGCTTTCCAGAAGAATGGACAGAGCGGTGCGCTTCTTGGTGCGCACCAGATGCTGCTGCAGGGCGGAAACCGCCAGGAGGGAGGGGATGGCGATGTGGTTTTCATCCACGCCCCGGTCGGAGAGAATCAGGATATTCGCCCCTTGGCGGTAAGCCCGGTCGCAGTTGATAAACAGGCGGTCCAGCGCGTGCTCCAAGGGCATGCCGGGATAGTATAGAAGAGACAGGGTTTCCACATGAAAGCCGGGGCGGTTCATGTGGCGAATTTTCAACAGATCCAAAGAGGTAAGAATGGGGTTGTGAATTTCCAGAACGGTGCAGTTTTCCGCCCGCTCCTGCAACAGGTTTCCGCCCGCGCCCACGTAAACCGTGGTGTCCGTGACGATTTCCTCCCGGATGGCGTCCATGGGCGGATTGGTGACCTGGGCAAAAAGCTGCTTGAAATAATTAAACAGGGGCTGATGCTGCTCGCTGAGCACCGCCAAGGGCGTATCCACGCCCATGGCGCAGGTTGGCTCAGCCCCGTCCCGGGCCATGGGGAGGAGAGAATCCTTCACCTCTTCGTATGTATAGCCGAAGGCCTTGTACAGCCGGTCCCGCAGCTCCTGGGGGTGGTGCTCCACCTGCCGGTTGGGAATGGAAATGTCCTTGAGGTAGACCAGATGCTGGTCCAGCCATTCGCCGTAAGGACGGCGGCGGGCATAACTTCCCTTCAGCTCGGCGTCGTCCACCAGCCGACCAAGGGTCAAATCCGCCAGCAGCATCCGTCCGGGCTGTAAGCGGGACTTTTTCACGATTTTTTCCGCCGGAATGTCCAGAACGCCCACCTCGGAAGAGAGAATCAGCGTCTCGTCGTCCGTGAGATACCAGCGGCAGGGCCTAAGGCCGTTCCGGTCCAGCACCGCGCCCACCGTGTCCCCGTCGGAAAAAACGATGGCGGCCGGGCCGTCCCAAGGCTCCATCATGGTGGCGTAATAGTGGTAAAAGTCCCGCTTTTCCCGGTCCATCCTGCGGTCGTTGGCCCACGGCTCGGGAAGGCACAGCATCACCGCCTGAGGAAGAGGGATACCGTTCATCATGAGAAATTCCAGCGTGTTGTCCAGCATGGAGGAATCGGACCCGCTCTGGTCCACCACAGGGAGAATTTTGTCCATATCCTCCTCCATGACCGACGAAAACATGGTTTCCTCCCGGGCCAGCATCCGGTCCACGTTGCCCCGGATGGTGTTGATCTCCCCGTTGTGCATGATAAAGCGGTTGGGATGGGCCCGCTCCCAACTGGGATTTGTGTTGGTGGAAAACCGGGAGTGCACCAGTGCGATGGCGCTTTCACAGTCGGGGTCGGAGAGGTCGGGATAAAACTCCCGAAGCTGCCCCACCAGAAACATTCCCTTATAGACGATGGTGCGGCTGGAAAACGAGGGAACATAGGCGGCAACGCTGGACTGCTCAAATACCCGCCGGGCGACATACAGCTTCCGGTCAAAGTCCAGTCCCCGGGCGCAGCCCTCCGGGCGCTTTACAAAGCACTGGCAGATGTGTGGCATGCAGCTCCGGGCCTTTTCGCCCAGTACGTCCGGGCGGGTGGGAACATCCCGCCAGCCTAAGAATTCCATTCCCTCCTTGGCAACAATGATCTCCAGCATTTTCCGCGCCTGCGCGCGCTTAAGCCCGTCGGCGGGGAGAAACAGCATGCCCACGCCGTAATTCCTCTCTTCTCCCAGAGAAAAGCCCTCCTCCAGAGCCGCCTTTGCCAGCAGCCTGTGTGGGACCTGAAGCATCAGGCCCACGCCGTCGCCGGTTTTTCCGGCCGCGTCCTTTCCCGCGCGGTGCTCCAGCTTTTCCACGATTTTCAGCGCGTCGTCCACCGTGCGCCAGGTTTTTTCACCCCGCAGGCTGACCACGGCGCCGATGCCGCAGGCGTCGTGCTCAACAAGGGGATCGTAAAGGGGTGTGGGCCGCTGAGTAGGGTCAATCATGGAAAACAGCTCCTGTCTGTGATAAAGTTAGCCGCAGGGTGGATTGCTCCCCCCGCGGCAGTTTTTAAAATGCACCTTGGGCAATACCGGGGCAGTGTTCGGCGGAGAAAATGCAGAGCTTTAGCCGGGGCCGCGGGTATAGGCTTCTATCATCAACTGCGCGGTTTCCGCCAGCTTCATGCCCGCGTCCATACTGCGCTTTTGCAAAAAACGGTGGGCCTCAGACTCCGACATGCGGTTAATATCCATCAGCAGCTCCTTGGCCCGGCGGATCAGCCGCTGCTCCGGTTCGTCCCGCAATGGCGAGGGGTGGCGAAGTCTGGCCGCCCGAAAGGCCAGCAGCAGCTCCAGCGAGGTGAAGAAATCCGCCTTGCGGGCGGGGGAGGCCAGCTTGAACAGGTTTTCCCCCTCGCAAAAATCTAAGTTTGCGGCGGTGGATACCACCAGAAGGGCACTGACGCCCCGGAGGGAGGCCGCCAAATCGTTTGCCGTCATATCCCGCAGGCGAAAGCCGCAGATGATGGACGCGCCGCCAAGCTTTTTTGCGGTGCGAATGGCCTCCGCTCCCGTGGCGCAGCAGGCGGCGGGGAAATAACCGCCCGATTCCAGCAGCAGCACGGTGCGCCGCTGCGCTTCCCCGTTGGAAAACGCGACGATGATTCCGGACATGGCTCCCATCCCTCCTCTCCCGCGCCTCAGACCGCGCTGCTATTTGCTTGGCAGGAGCAAATCCCCGGACGGGGACCTCCGCCGGGGCCGCGTACATGGAAAGCAACTGCCGGCGCGCCCGGCGGCGTCTTACAGTCCCGGAAGAATCAATAGGTCACCAGATATTTGCCCAGCTCCCAGGCCGTGACCTGCGCGCGGTATTCCGACCACTCCCGCTGCTTTCCTGCAATATACTGGCCGGTGACGTGGGGGCCCAGCGCGTCGGTGACGACACCGTCCGCCTCCATGGCAAAGACGGCCTCCTCCAGCGTGGCGGGAAGATTGGCAATGCCGTGGCGGCGAAGAGCCGCCGCGTCCATGGCGTACAGATTTTCCACCGTTTCCTCCGGCGGCGTCAGCTTCCGCTCGATTCCGTCCAGCCCCGCCGCCAGACATACGGCCAGCGCCAGATACGGATTGCAGGAGGGGTCGGGGCTGCGTAGCTCCACCCGGGTGTCCTGCTCCCGGGGGGACGGAATGCGAATCAGCGCCGAGCGGTTGGAAGACGACCACGCAAGGCAGTTGGGGGCCTCGTAGCCGGAAA
>JAEWML010000189.1 GCA_023393155.1 Bacillota bacterium | reverse complement strand
CAAATCACCATCCCTAAAAAGGAAAGTAATCTGGAACGGTTAAAAGATTCGGTCAGCAATGTGAGTGCCTTTATCGATAAGGCGAAACAGTATACCGAGATCAATGAACTCACAGCTGAAATCCTGCACCTTTTTATTGAACGAGTGGAAGTTGGTGAGCGTGGCGAAAAGTGGTCACGCACCGCCATGCAGGAAATTAATATCTACTACCGAGATATTGGTTTGCTGGACAATGTCATTGAGCAGGCGGCAGAACATGACGAGCCTCAAGCTTCAATAGAAGTAGCATAAACGACAATCGGCAGACAGCGAATACTCACTGCCTGCCGATACATACCGCCACTTCACCACGGTTTAGAAAATGTCCCTATCACACCGTGGTGAAATGTCCGGGCCTTTGTTTTTACTTTGCGCTTCTTTTGGAAACGCGCCTTACAGTGCCGCCATTTCGGCGGTCACAGCGTCCTCGCAGGCGCACATTGCCGCAAGCGTCTTGTTCAAAAGCTCGTCCAGCTCCCAGCCCAGACGCTCCGCACCGGTCTGAATCACATCCCGGGAGCAGCCGGCGGCAAACTTTTTATCCTTGTATTTCTTTTTCAGGCTGCTCAGTTCCATGTCCTGGCAGCTCTTGCTGGGCCGCATCCGGGCCGCAGCGCCGATAAGGCCCGTCAGCTCATCGGCGGCAAAGAGAACCTTCTCCATCTCCTCCGTGGGCTCCACATCACAGCAAATCCCATAACCGTGGCTGCAAACCGCATGTATCAGCTCGTCGCCGCAGTCGATTTCCTTCAACAGCTCCGGCGCTTTCAGGCAGTGCTCCTCCGGCCACTTTTCAAAGTCCACGTCGTGCAGAAGGCCCACCGTGGCCCAAAAATCCGCGTCCTCGCCATGCCCCAGCTCAACGGCGTACCACCGCATCACGCCCTCCACCGTCAGCGCGTGCTGAATGTGGAAAGGCTCGCCGTTATACTTGCGCAGCAGGGCCAGCGCCTGTTCTCTCTGGGGATAGTCTTTCATGGATGTCTCCTCCGTTTTAAATGTGCGGCGCGCTCCGCAGGGAAAGCCGCGCGCCTTTTTGATATACGCCGCATTATACGCGCCTTTTCGTGGGTTTGCAAGTCCGTTCATCCGGGAACCCGGGGGTCCGGGTCGCTTTCCAGCGTCACAAAATAGTCGTAATAGGGCAGCAGGAATTCATAGCCGGTTTTCAGCCGGTCCACCAGCTCCCGCGTGAAGAGAATCTCGTCCAGCTTGTCCCGGCGGCCCAGAGAAAAGCTTTTCTTCAGATACCATGGCGCCAGCAGCTCGCTTGGCGCGCCCTCCTTGGGGCGCTTATACTCCTCTCCCTCCAGGGAAAACTCCTGCTGGCGGTTCAGTTTCCGGGTCAGGGCCTCCATGGGCCTTGGGTCCCGCTCCATGCGGGCGCGGAGCTTCATCATGGTGGAGGGGCTGGCCGCGTAATACCCAAGGCCATAGCTCCACTCGTCCGGCCCCAGCTCAAACCAGAAGCTGGGCTGCACGGTCCACACGCTTTCCGCCGGAGCCTCCACGCTGATCCACAGGTGGTCCTTGAAGGGGCCGCGCCCGTGGAGCCGCCTGGCATCCCGATAAATGCGGGAAACGCGGCCCCGCAGGGGAAGCTCCGGCCTCTGCTCCGAAAACCAGGCGTACAGCTCGTCCCCCAGCTCCTTCATCGGACGGTAAAAGCTGGCTAAATAAAGCTCCTTATGCGCCTCGAACCATGGCTTTTCATTGTTGAAGCGGATGCCCCACATGAAATCCACCGTCTCGTCCGTAAAGCCATTGAACATGTTTGCCTCCCGTTCCATCGTTTTTCCAAATTGCAAGGGCGGCGGCGCAAATCGCCGCAGTTTTTTTTACAAGGATATCATACCACTGATTTTCTAAAAAAGGAATTGAAAAATTCATTTTTGGGGCGAAAAGGTTTGCTTTGCCCCGCGTCCGTGCTATACTGTACAAATACTTCAGTAAATTACGGGAGCCTGCGGCTGCCCGAACTTTTGAAAACCGGAGGGATTCGTTCATGAAGCTCGATTATACAATCTGGGACCCCACCAAAAATATCACCCTGCTGGTTTCCACCTCCGTTCCCCGCGCCATGCAGCCCGAAGTGGCGGCAAAGCTGATGGCCAAGCGTCCTCAGGTTGAACAGGTAGGCTTTATCGAGCCTGCATCTCTTCCCGGCGCGGTGCTTCGGCTGCAAATGATGGGCGGCGAATTCTGCGGCAACGCCTCCATGTCCGCCGCGGCCTATGCCGCCGACAGAGACGGGCTGTCCGCCCCCGAGGTTCCGCTGGAAGTCTCCGGCCACGAGGGCATTCTCACCTGCCGTCTGGATCGGCGGGAGGACGGGCTGTGGGGCACCGTGAACATGCCCCTGCCCGTGAAGCTTACCACGGCGGAGCTTCCCGGTGCGCTTTCCGTTCCCGCCGTGGCGTTCGACGGCATCGTCCACTGCGTTGTCCCCGCCGGGGCGCTCTCCCGCGAGGCGGCGGAATCCGCCATCCGCCCCCTGTGCGCCGCGCTGGACGCGGACGCCTGCGGCATCATGCTCTACGACAAGGACGCAGGCTCCATCACGCCGCTGGTTTATGTCCGCT
>JAEWML010000084.1 GCA_023393155.1 Bacillota bacterium | reverse complement strand
AGGTTGGACACGCCCGGCTTTTCCTGCTGGTCGTACCGCACGCAGGCCTCGGAATCCGTCACTGCCTTTTTGAACTTGCGCAGAATATCCTCCGGTTTTTCCAACATATAGACGCAGCCGTTCTGATCCTTATCGGACTTACTCATCTTGCTTTCGGGAGAGGTCAGGCTCATAATCCGCGCCCCCACCTGAGGAATGTAGGGCTCAGGAACCTTGAACACGTTGCCGTAAATCCCATTAAACCGGGTTGCTATGTCGCGGCAGATCTCCACATGCTGCTTCTGGTCGCCGCCCACCGGCACCAAATCCGCCTGATACAGCAAAATGTCCGCCGCCATCAGGGCCGGGTAAGTGAACAAACCGGCGTTGATATTGTCCGCGTTTTTGGCGGACTTGTCCTTGAATTGGGTCATGCGGCTCAGCTCGCCGTACATGGTGTAGCAGTCCAGCACCCATGCAAGCTGGGCGTGGGCCGGAACGTGGGACTGGACAAACAGTGTGTTTTTCTCCGGGTCAAGGCCGCAGGCGATGTAGGCGGCTAGTTGCGTCAGGGTGCGCCGGCGCAGCTCCGCCGGCTCCTGCCGAACCGTGATGGTGTGCATATCCGCCAGCATATAAAAGCAGTCGTACTCGTCCGCCAGCGCCGCCCAGTTGCGGATGGCCCCCAGATAGGAGCCAAGGGTCAGGTCGCCGGAGGGCTGAATTCCGCTGAGAATCCGCCGTTTAAGCGTCTCGTTTTCCATGATACCACCTCAAAATCCGCCGCTCTCGCGCCCTTTGGCCATAAAGCGGCAATATAGCCTAGTCATTGTAGCACGAAGCATTGGAAAGTGCAATCTGTTTCGGGGATTTTGCCCCGGTGGGGACGGTCCTGCCGCCGCCGCATTCGCTGCGTTCGCCATAGGAAACCCCTTGACATTCCGGGCTGCAAAAGCGATAATAAATTGTTAAACAATACATGGAGGTAAATTCATGGCCATAGATAACGCATTCTTTGACGAAATGGAGGCCCGTATTCCCAAAGGGAAGGTCCGCACCCGTTTCGCCCCCTCCCCCACCGGCTATATGCACGTGGGCAACCTGCGCACCGCGCTGTACACCTGGCTCATCGCCCGCCACGCGGGGGGCACCTTCCTCCTGCGCATTGAGGACACCGATCAGGGCCGCCTTGTAGAGGGCGCTACCGACGTAATCTACAAGACAATGGCCCAGTGCGGCCTTGGCCACGACGAAGGCCCGGACGTGGGCGGCCCGGTGGGACCCTATATCCAGTCGGAGCGGCGGGAGCTGTACGGAAAGTACGCCGAGCTGCTGGTGGAAAAGGGCTCTGCCTACCGCTGCTTCTGCGGGAAAGAGGAGGACGAGGCCCAGGAGGTTGCCGAGGGCGTAAAGGTCAAAAAGCACCAGTGCGGCTGTCCTGCGCTTCCCTTCGACGAAATCCGGATCAAGCTGGACGCGGGAACCCCCCACGTCATCCGCCAGAAAATTCCCCGGGAGGGCAGCACCACTTTCCGCGACGTGACCTTCGGGGACATCACCGTGGAAAACGACACGCTGGACGATCAGGTGCTCATTAAGTCCGACGGGCTGCCCACCTATAACTTCGCCAATGTGGTGGACGACCATCTCATGGGCATCACCCACGTGGTCCGGGGCAGCGAATACCTCAGCTCCGCGCCCAAGTACAATTTGCTGTATCAGGCCTTCGGCTGGGAAATTCCCACCTATGTCCACTGCTCTCCCGTCATGCGGGACGCTCATAATAAGATGTCCAAGCGCCACGGGGACCCTTCCTACGAGGACCTGATCGCCCAAGGGTATCTCACCACCGCCGTTTTGAATTATGTCGCCTTGCTTGGCTGGGCGCCGAGAGGAGATCGGAAGGAGCAAGAGATTTTCTCTCTGGACGAGCTGGTGGAGGCTTTCGACATTGCGGGAATTTCCAAATCCCCCGCAATTTTTGACATTGCAAAGCTGGATTACTTTAATGCCACTTACCTCCGCGCCCTTGCGCCAGAGGAATTTGCGAAAATTGCGGAGCCGTATATCCGTCAAAGCATAACAAAACCTGCCATCAACCCCGCGGACGTTGCCGCGCTGTTGCAGGCCCGGTGCGAAAAGCTGACGGAAATTCCCGAGAAGGTGGACTTTTTTGACGCGCTTCCCGATTATGACGTTGAATTTTATGTCAACAAGAAATCCAAGACGGACAAGGACATTTCCAAGGCGATGCTCTCCGCCGTCATTCCCGTTCTGGAAGCCCTGCCCGGCTGGGACACGGACGCCATCCACGACGCGCTGACGGTCCTTGCGGAGAAGCTGGAGGTGAAAAACGCCACGCTGATGTGGCCCGTGCGCATCGCGGCGGCAGGCAAGCTGGTAACACCCGGCGGCGCGGTGGAAATCTGCCGCATTCTGGGGCGGGACGAAACGCTGAAAAGACTGCGGCACGGCCTCGTTCTGCTGGGCTGAGCGCCGATGGAGACAAATTCAAATTCAGAAGGATGGGTAGCCCAACATGAGTAAAATTGTAATTCCCACCGGTTACAAAATGCCCCTGACCAACAACCAGCTCCAGCGCGCCATCGAATTTATCCACGCCGACTTCCAAAAGAATCTGACGGAGCGGTTGGACCTTCACCGGGTTTCCGCCCCCCTGTTCGTGGACGGTGCCACGGGATTGAACGACGACCTCAACGGCGTGGAGCGTCCCGTGAGCTTTGACATCCCCGACGTGGGAACTGACGGGCAAGTGGTCCACTCTCTCGCCAAGTGGAAGCGTCTGGCGCTGAAGCGGTATGAATTCAAGGCCGGAACGGGCCTGTATACCGATATGAACGCCATCCGCCGGGATGAGGAGGTTGACAATCTCCATTCCGTTTACGTGGATCAGTGGGACTGGGAGAAACACATTCGGCGCGAGGACCGGAACCTCCAGTATCTCAAGGATACCGTCCGCACCATCGTGGCCTCCATCTGCGACACCGCAGAGGATTTGCGCAAGACTTACCCCGCCCTCACCTTCCGCCCGGACCGGGACGTGTTTTTTATCACCACGCAGGAGCTGGAGGACCGCTTTCCGGACCTAACCCCCAACGAGCGGGAAAAGGCCGTCTGCCAGAAACACCGCACCGTGTTCCTCATGCAGATCGGCGGGAAGCTCAAATCCGGCAAGCCCCACGACGGCCGCGCCCCGGACTATGACGACTGGACGCTGAACGGCGACATCCTCATGTGGAACCCCGTTTTGGAGCGTAATTTCGAGGTTTCCTCCATGGGCATCCGGGTGGACGAGGCGGCACTGGACCGTCAACTCACCCTCTCCGACCACGATGAGCGGAGAAGCCTCCCCTTCCATAAAATGCTGCTGAACGGCGAGCTGCCCCAGTCCATCGGCGGCGGCATCGGCCAGTCCCGGCTGTGCATGCTGTTGCTTGGCACCTGCCATATCGGCGAGGTTCAGGCCAGTCTCTGGGACAAGGACACGATTGCCGCCTGTGAAGAAGCTGGCATCATCCTTCTGTAAGTCTGCCAAGGCTTTCAATAAGTTCCCGGTCCCGCCATAAGGCGGGGCCGGGTTTTTTCTGTTTGGATCTATTGGCTCCCAAGAAAATTTGCCTAACTTTTTGGCTTGGCTCCTACTCTGCTGGGTCGTCTGACTGAATGAGCTACCCCCTCCGCGTAATCTTCCTTACCGCAAAAAGCATTTGCGCCAATTTATAGCTTAACCCACCTCGCCAGCAAGCAAGCAATCGGTATCCGCAAACGCGCGAAGGAACCGCCTATGGCGATTCCTTCGTAAATTTCCCCGGCGCCCAGCTCTTTAAAAAAGCCGGGCACCGAAATTGGTTGCAGATTATTTCTTTGCAAGAAACACGGCCTTCATGCCCTTATAGGTTTCGTAGCAGTCAAGCTTCGCCACCACCTCAAAGGGGGCGTGCATGCTCAGCACAGGAACGCCCGCATCCAGCGTGGCCATGTTGCGTTTGGCCATATAGGCCGCCACAGTGCCGCCGCCGCCCGCGTCCACCTTGCCCAGCTCCGCGATCTGCCAGAGCACGCCCGCCTCGTCGAACAGAGAACGAACATAGGCCACCGTCTCCGCGTCCGCGTCGGACGCGCCGGACTTGCCCCGGGCGCCGGTGTATTTGCAAAGGCCCACGCCGTGGTTCAGCCATGCGGCGTTCCGCTTTTCAAACACGTCGGAAAAATTGGGGTCAAACGCGGCGGTCACGTCCGCGCTGAGGCAGAAGGACTTCTCCAAACACACCCGCAGGGGCACGCCCTGCGCTTCGCACAAATCCTCCATAAAGGTGTCAAACGCGGCGGACTGCAAGCCGGTCACGCCCTCGGAGCCAATCTCCTCTTTATCCGCCAGAATGCACACCGCCGTCTTTTCCGGTGTTTCCTCCAAGTCCACCAGCGCGCGGAACGCGGCGTAGGCGCACACCCGGTCGTCGTGGCCGTAGGCGCCGATCATGCTGCGGTCCAGCCCGATGTCGCAGGACATGAAGGCGGGGACGGCTTCCAGCTCGGCGGAGGTTAAATCCTCCTCCACGATGCCGTATTTTTCGTTGAGAAGCTGCATCACCG
>JAEWML010000231.1 GCA_023393155.1 Bacillota bacterium | reverse complement strand
ATTGAGCAGGCAGAAAAGCAAGATATACCGCAAGCATCGATAGAAGTAGCATAAACGGTAAACGGCAGACAGCGAATACTCACTGTCTGCCGATACATACCGCCACTTCACCACGGTTTAGAAAATGTCCCTATAACACCGTGGGGAAGGCTGCGCGGCCTTTTTTCGTTTTGGGACCGGAAACGCTTTTTTGAATCAAGTATTGCGTCAATGAAACCCACGGGGGAAAACGCCTGAGGCGTTTTCCCCCGTTTCTGCGCCGTCATCCGGCATTTCATCCTATTTAAATTCGCCTGTGCTGGAAAGAATCCCCATTGCAGCGCCGTTGACCAGACAGTCCGCCTGCCGAACCAAATCCTCTCTGGGCAGAACCATATCCTGATCGAACCACGTTTTAATCAGGCCGATCAGCCCGTACCCGATAAAGCTGATCAGAAAATCCATCTGCGCTGAAGACGCCGTGTGAAACTTTGCCCGCACAAGGCTGACGCCGTTGCGGTAAATCAGCTCCTGAAGCCTATCGGTAAAATTGCTGGTGGAATTATTCGCAAACAGCACCTCAAATTCCGGGCGATGCTTCACAATGTAGTCCAGAATCGGTTTAAACACCGGGCGCAGGGAGCCGCCCGCTTCAAACTCCGCCACATGCTCGTCAATCAGAAGCTGCGCCTCCGCCAGCATGTCCGTTTCCACGCTTTGAAGCAGCGCGGTGGTATCCGGATAATGAAGGTAAAACGTCCCCCGGTTCATATCCGCCCGCTCCGTTACGTCCCGCACGGAGATGGCGGAAAACTTTTTTTCCAGCATCAGCTCCAGCAGCCCCTTTTTCAGCAGTTTTTGAGAGCGGCGCGACCGCCGATCCTCTCCTTTTTCCACCATGTTTATGCCCCTTTCACATAAAAGTGAATCCGCAGCCCTCTTCACCATGGGTATCCCCGCAGGCCCACGCCGCCGCGGAACACCCCGGCGGGGCCGAAAAATTCAGCCGTCTTTTGCTTAAAATACACAGCGGTTCCAATATGGCCGCTTGCGGCTATTATAATTCAACTCTGTTTAAAAATCAACAAAAATATTTTAATGAGAAATTGTTGATTATTTTTGCTTGGAGCTATTGCTTTTTAAAGTAAACCGGACTATAATTCTCTCTGATGCAAAATTAACATAATTTTATTAACGTACATATGTTCATAATTGAGAGGAGCATTTTCATGGTTTACAAATCCCCCTTCCGCGCTTCCCGGTTTACACGCGCGCTTGCCCTGATGCTGGCGGCGGCGCTTCCGGCGGCGCTTATCCCCGTGGGCGCGGCGGAAAAAATCGGCGATGGCGTGGCACCTACTTACGACGAGGCGTATTACGCCACGCTGGATTACTACGGAAACCTGACGCAGGGCAGCGTGGTTAAAAGCTATGCTCTCAACGGCGCCACGGCCTTCACGGATTACGGCACCTACGACGAGGTGGTAAATCTGACCGACGGCACGATTCCTGCCGAGAAAGACGATACCACCACCTTTGATTTCAGCAAGGCCAATGCGCCCTCCCACTTTTATTTCGAGGGAAAGACCGCCGCGCCGTTTGCCGCCCTGCCCTGGACCATTGCCCTGTCCTATACGCTCAACGGCGTCCCCACGAAGGCGGAGGACTTGGCGGGAAAAACCGGCGTGGTGAACATCAATCTGGACATCATTCCCAATGAAAACGCCAGCGACTACGCAAAAAACAACTATACGCTGGAGGCCATGGCCCTGTTTAATCAGGACGACATCCTTTCTCTGAAGGCAAAGGGCGCGCAGGTCCAACTGGTGGGTAATCTGCGGACAGTGCTGTTCTTAGCCCTGCCGGGGGAGGAGCAGCACTTTACCATTGAGGTTGGCTCCGAAAATTTCTCCTTTGGCGGCATGACGTTTATGATGCTTCCCGCCACGCTGGCGCAGCTTGACCAAATTGCGAAGCTGAGCGACCGCAAGGACGAGCTGGAGGACGATTACGAAAAGCTTAACAACAGCCTCGACACCACGCTGGACGCCCTGAGCAGCATGACCGGCAGCCTTTATTCCAGCGCCAAGGGTCTTGACGCACTGAACAAGGCCCGAGGCACCATTTCCGCCGGAAAGGGCGCAATCTACGACGGAATCGACACCTCCAAGCTGGACATGGAAAGCATTGCGGCCCTGCTGGACCCGGTGGCGGAGCAGATACAGGCCGCTGGCGAAACGCTGACGAAATCAAAGGGCATTTTGCAGACCATGAGCGACACGGCCGTCTCGCTGAAGACCGAGCTGTCCCAAACCAAAAACGCACTCAATAATTTGGAGAAGAGCAGCGGCGATCTCCGGGACCTAACCGTTGAGATGAAGCGCCTCAGCGGCAATCTGGAAAGCTTAAGAAACGCGCTGCGGAATATGGATAATATTCCCTCCGTCAGCTCTCCCCTGGCGGGCTATGGCGACATTGCCACCCTGCGTCAGGCTCGGGATACCGTGGTGAACTTAAAAAATGGCTATGATGCAGACCCCACTTTATCCGGCAGTCTTCCCGCAGGTGCCAGTTTTAACGATTACGTGCTGGCAGTGCTCTCGGCAAGCGGCCAGTCAGACAACTACGCAAGCCTGATGCAGGTCTATGAAAAGCGGCAGCAGATGGGCGCGGATTCCTTTGACTTTTTGCTGGATAACTCCGGGTCCGTGGACGCGGTGCTGGAGGCCCTGAACGGCACCACGCAGGAGGTTAACTCAACGCTTAACGGCATTGCCGGTCCCACCGCCGACGTGGTGAGCAGGCTGGCTTATATCTGCGATGAAATGGGCGCGCTGTACAACCTTCTGGACAATGTGGAGGACCTGGCCCACATTGGGCAGTCCGCCACAAGCAAGGCGGATACGCTTCTCGGAAAGGTGGGCGAGCTGCAAACTCTTTTGAGTACTTACGAGCCCAAGGCACAGGAAAGCCTCAAAACCCTGGAGGATTTAAGCGTCACTGCGGCAGGCTCTATCCGCAACGCGGAAAAACTGATTTCCGACACGGAAGCTCTGGCCCGAACCTCCGGCGAGCAACTGGATGAGGGCACTAAGCAGACGCTGGAGGGGCTGGCCGCCTCCCTGCGCCAGACCGCCGCCGCCCTTGCCACCAGCAAGGACATCAAATCCGCGAAAAACAGCCTGGACAGCATCATCACAGATACGTGGCACGAACACACGGGCGATGTGGATAACCTGCTGAACATGGACAGCACCGCTCCGGCCCAGTCGCTGACCTCGGGTCAGAACCCCGCGCCCCAGAGTATACAGGTGCTGATCCGCTCTCAGGAGATTAAGGTGCCCGACAAGGAGGAGGAAGAAATTACGCCCTCCGCCGCCGACAAGGGCAGCTTTGGGAGTCGCGTGGGCCAGATGTTCCATGACCTTTGGTCCTCAATCACCGGGATTTTCCACTGAGGGACTGCCGGTATGAAAGAAGAAGGTGCATTCCTGTGATTGAGAAAATTGCCCACGGGCTGACCCGCAGGCCCAAGCTGGTGGCAGGCATTGCCGCCCTGCTGCTGATTCCTTCCGCAATCGGGTTTGCGGCCACCCGCGTCAACTACGACATTTTGTCCTACCTGCCCCAAAGCTCGGAATCCTCCCAGGGAGAAAAGCTGCTGGAGGACCCGTTTAAAATGGCGGCCACCAGCATGCTGATCGTGGAGAATATGCCCGCCGGATACAGCAACCGGCTGATTCAGGAAATTCAAGATATTCCCGGCGTCAGCAATGCCATCTGGGTCAGCAGCATGGTGGGCATCCAGATTCCCACCGACTTTATCCCCGCCAACCTGAAAGACATGTTTTTCTCTGGGGACGCCACGATGATGGTGATTCAGTACGACCACCCCGGCGCCTCCGACGAGACGATGGAGGCCATCGACCAGGTGCGGTCGGTATGCAACGAAAAATGTTTTCTGGCGGGCTTTTCCGTGGTCATCAAGGATACCCGGGACCTGATGGACAGCGAGCTTCCGCTTTTCGTCGGCCTTGCGATTGTTCTGGCGCTGGCGGCCATGTCGCTGACGCTGGAATCCACGGTGCTGCCCTTCATATTTCTTACCAGCATTGGGCTTGCCGTTATCTACAACTTCGGCTCCAATATTTTTCTAGGCCAAATCTCCTATCTTACCAAGGCTATCGCCGCCGTTTTACAGCTAGGCGTTACCATGGACTACTCCATCTTCCTTTACCACCGATATGAGGAAGAACGGGGCAATTACGAGGATAAGCGCGACGCCATGGCGGAGGCCATTGTGTCTGCATTTGCCTCTCTTTCCGGCAGCAGCCTGACCACCATCGCGGGCTTTCTGGCCCTGTGCTTCATGCGGCTGACGCTGGGCCGGGACATTGGCATCGTCATGGCGAAGGGCGTGCTGCTGGGCATCGCCACCGTGATTTTGGTGCTGCCGTCTCTGGTGCTGCTGTTCGATAATCAAATCGACCTGCACAAGCACAGAGCGCTGATTCCCAGTTTTGACAAAATCAACGTTCACATCCTGAAACACCGCTGGGTTTTCGTGGGCCTGACTCTTCTGATGTTCCTGCCGGCCATTTACGCGCAAAATCACGCGGGCATCTATTACAAGCTGGATGAGTCCCTGCCGCAGGATCTTCCCTCCATTGTGGCCAACGAAAAGCTGAAGAGCGACTTTGACATGGGTACGTCCCACTTTGTCCTTTTGCGGGACGACATCTCCGCAACAGACATGAATCAACTGGAAAACCAGCTTGAGAACCTGCCCGGCATTACCTCGGTGCTATCCTATCACTCCCTTCTGGGCATTGGGATTCCGGAGTTTTTTGTGCCCGACGAGGTGCGCACCATGCTCAAGCAGGACGGCTGGCAGATGCTGATGGTAAACTCCAAATACGCCACCGCGTCTCAGGAGGTATCCGACCAGCTTTCGCAGATGCGGGGAATCCTCAAGCAATATGACCCCGGCGCCCTGATTACCGGCGAGGCCGCCATGACCAACGACCTGATTGAA
>JAEWML010000227.1 GCA_023393155.1 Bacillota bacterium | reverse complement strand
GGATAAGGGCCTTCAATCCGCCACGGTTTCTTTTGAGCTGCGGGGCGCACAGATTCGGGACATGCCGAAAGCGTTGCCCACGGAGGCCATTGTTTACGGCCGTCTTCCTCTCATGCTTACGGAAAACTGCCTTGTTCGCAACGAAACCGGCTGCTCCTGCCGCCGTCCCTATGCGCTGACCGACCGCACGGGGGCCGCTTTTCCCCTTCTTCCCGCTTGGGGCCACCGAACGGAGCTTCAAAACTGCAAGCCTTTGTATCTGGGGGACCGGGACGACTGGAAGCGCCTTGGCCTTCGGTACGCCCGGCTGCGGTTTACCACGGAGTCCCCTGAGGAGTGCGTTCAGATTTTTAGGGACTATCTTTCCGGCGGGGATGCACCTGCGGAATTTACCCGGGGACTGTTTGACAGGGGCGTGGAGTGAGTAAATTTTAAATCCTATTCGTAATATTTTAAATTTATTTTACAATTTGTATTGATTTTGGAGTGTTTATGAACATCAAGGTCCGTTATCTCTGCGAGGATTTAGAGCCGCTGCGCTATGTGGACGGAAAGTCCGACTGGATTGATTTGCAGGCGGCGGAGACGGTGACGCTGAAAGCGGGAGAGTTTCGCCTGATTTCTCTGGGCGTGGCCATCGCCCTGCCGGAGGGCCATGAGGCCCACATCGTCCCCCGCAGCTCCACCTTTAAAAACTACGGTATTTTGCAGACCAACTCCATGGGCGTGGTAGACAACAGCTATTGCGGGGACAACGATCTGTGGCGCTTTCCCGCTTATGCCACCCGGGACGTGACCGTGGAACAGGGCGCCCGCATCTGCCAGTTCCGGGTGATGAAGCATCAGCCCCGGCTGGAGTTTACCGCCGTGGAGCATCTGGACGGCCCGGACCGGGGCGGTTTTGGGTCCACGGGGAAGTAATTTTTACCAAAAATATAAATATTCCGGCGGCCTTGCCCGCTTTTGGAATAAGGAGAACGCAGGATGTCTAAGATGATATTGGCCTCCGGGTCTCCCCGGCGGCAGGAGCTGCTCCGGCTGATGGGGCTGAACGAGTTTGAAATCCGGCCCCCCGAGGTGGAGGAAGACTTTCCCTCCGGTCTGACCCCGCAGGAGACGGTGGAATACATCTCCCGGAAAAAGTGCGGCGCGGCTGCGGCTGTCGCCGCACCCGACGAGATTATTATTGCGGCGGACACCATGGTGTTTGTGGACGGCGCGCCTTTGGGCAAGCCCACAGACGAGGCGGACGCGCTGCGCATGCTGACGCTGCTTCAGGGGCGGAGCCATCTGGTGTGCACGGGGGTAAGCGTCTGGGGCGATGGCAGAACCGTGACGGAGTCGGAATCCACGGAGGTCTTTTTCCGCCCCGCCGGTCAAGAAGAGCTGGCGGCCTACATCCGCAGCGGCGAGCCTATGGATAAAGCCGGAGCCTATGGGGTGCAGGGTCTGGGCGCGCTTTTGGTGGAGGGCATCCGGGGCGACTTTTACAACGTGATGGGCCTTCCCGTTCTGCGGCTGAGCCGCATGCTGGGCCGGTTTGGCATCCCTTTTTTCAACTGATTTGAAATTGCTGAAAATTTGTCGGGGGCATTGACTTGAAAGAATTTCTAAAACGGCACGGACTTTGGGTTCTGTTCGCCACGGCGGTGATCGCCGTGGTGCTTGCGGTGCTCTCCGTGTTCAGCACCACCTCCTCCCCGCTGGTAAATCTGGCGCAGACCATTACCTCCCCCTTTCGGGCGGCGTACACCGCAGCCGCAAGCTGGCTGATAGATAAGCAAAGCTATTATGAGGATACCTCGGCCCTGAAGGAGGAAAATCAAGAGCTGAAAAAGAGGATTGCCGAGATGGAGGCCGAGGTGCGTCAGGCCCAGAATGACAGCGAGGAAAACGAGCGGCTGCGCAGCCTGTTAAATCTGCGGGAGCAGCGCCGGGACCTCAGCGATTTGGAGGCCGCCACCATCACCGAGCACTCCACCTCCAACTGGACCAGCTATCTGACGCTGAACCGGGGCACCGACCACGGCGTGGAAAAAAACGACTGCGTGATTACGGAGGCTGGATATTTGGTGGGGGTCGTCAGCGAGGTGGGGAGCAACTGGTGCACCGTGCTGAACATTGTCGATACGGACACCTCTATGGGCGCCCAGGTCTTCCGCACGGACGACATCGGCGTGGCCGAGGGGGACTTTGCCCTGATGAGCCGGAGCCGGCTGCGGCTGGACTTTCTTCCCGCCGGGGCGCAGCTTTTAAACGGCGATCTGGTGGTGACCTCCGGCCTTGGCGGCTACTATCCCTCCGGCCTTGTTATCGGTATGGTGGAAGAGGTTCAGACCGACGATTCCGGGGCCACGTCCTATGCCATTTTGCGCCCCAGCGCGGACTTTGACGACCTGACCCAGGTCTTTATTATCAAATCCTTCGACATTGTGGATTGAAAGGCGGCGTTTATGACTCCCCAACAGGAAACCATTCATAAATGGGGGCTGTACGCCCTGCTTACGCTGTTTTGCTGCGCGTGGCAGGGGGCGGTGCTGCAATATGTGCGGCTTTGGGGCGTGTTTCCTTTTATCTACCCCATTCTTGCCGCGATTCTCTCCACGCTGGAGGGCCCTCTTTCCGGAATGATTTACTCTCTGGCTTTGGGCGTGGTGTGCGATTTGACCATCTCCGCGCCCATTCCCTGCTTTTACACGCTGGTGTTTCCTCTTGCAGGCCTGCTGGCGGGGATTTTGGCCAGAAGCGTTCTGTCCTCCGGCTTTCTCAGCGCGCTGGTGACCTCTATGGCCGCGTTTGTTCTCACCGGCGCGTTCCACGGGCTGATTTTCATGTTCGCTTCCCGCCCAGCCTGGGGTCAGACGGCCATTGTCTGCGCGAAGGAGCTGGCCGTGTCTCTTCCCTGGGCGCTGCCGGTGTATTTTCTCTTCCGTCGGGTGTGGCGCAGGTGTCTTGAAAACGAGCCTACCCGGCTCTAGGCCCTAGTCCCGCGCTTTGCGCGGTCGGCTTTTTTCACATTTATACAAATGCTTGCTTTGCGGGCCCGCGTCTTTTTGGTGCGGCTCCGCCCGATTGTCTGGAGGTAAGCCCTTGCTTGAGACAAAATTCAACTCCACCCGCCGCCTGTATGTTTTAAGCGGCTTTTTGC
>JAEWML010000184.1 GCA_023393155.1 Bacillota bacterium | reverse complement strand
CCGCCCGCAGCAAGCTGGAGGTCTTTTTGCTCTATCCCGGCGTCCATGCCACGATTTATCACCGCATCGCCCACTATTTTTTTCAAAAAAATATGATGTTTCTCGCCCGGTGCGTCTCCCAGTGGAGCCGCTTTTGGACCGGCATTGAAATCCACCCCGGCGCGAAAATCGGCCGCCGTCTGGTCATTGACCACGGCATGGGCATCGTCATTGGCGAAACCGCCGAGGTGGGGGACGACTGCCTGCTTTACCAGTGCGTGACGCTGGGCGGGACGGGGAAGGATAAGGGAAAGCGCCACCCGACCATCGGGAACAACGTGATGGTGGGCTCCGGAGCCAAGGTTCTGGGTCCCTTCACCGTGGGGGACCATTCCCGCATTGCCGCGGGAGCGGTGGTTCTCAGCGAGGTCCCGCCCAATTCCACCGCCGTGGGCGTTCCGGCGCAGGTGGTGCGGGTCAGCGGGCAAAAGCCCGTGGCCAGCTTTGCCGAAGACGTGGACCAGATCAGCGATATGTGCGACCCCGTGCAGGAAGAGCTGCTTGCCCTGTTCCAGCGGGTGGACGCGCTGGAGCAGCAGTTGAAAACCATCAAGGAAAGGACGGCCTGAGCCATGTATCTCTACAACTCCGCCACCCATAGAAAAGAGGAATTCAAGCCCAACCACCCGGATATCGTGAAGATGTATACCTGCGGCCCCACGGTCTACCACTATGCCCATATCGGAAACCTGCGCAGCTATATCATGGAGGACGTTCTGGAAAAGCACCTGCGCTACGTGGGCTACAACGTCAAGCGTGTTATGAATATCACCGACGTGGGCCATCTCACCAGCGACGCGGACACCGGCGAGGATAAAATGCTCAAAGGCGCCCAGCGGGAGCACAAGTCGGTGCTGGAAATCGCCCAGTTTTATACCGACGCGTTTTTTGACGACTGCCGCAAGCTGAACATCAAGCGGCCCGACATTGTGGAGCCCGCCACCCGATGTATTGACGAGTATATCGAAATTATTACCCGCCTGATGGAAAACGGCCATGCGTATCAGGCCGGGGGCAACGTGTATTTCGACACCTCCAAGCTGGAGCACTATTACCTGTTCAACGACCACGACGCCGAGGACTTGGCCGTGGGCGTGCGGGAAGGGGTGGAGGAAGACTCCAACAAGCGCAACAAAAACGACTTCGTTCTCTGGTTCACCAAGTCCAAATTTGAGGATCAGGCCCTGAAGTGGGACTCTCCCTGGGGCGTGGGCTATCCCGGCTGGCACATTGAGTGCTCCGGCATCTCCATGAAGCATCTGGGCGAGGATCTGGACATTCACTGCGGCGGCATTGACAACGCCTTCCCCCACCACACCAACGAGGTCGCCCAGTCCGAGGCCTATCTGGGCCACCACTGGTGCAACTATTGGTTCCACGTCCTGCACCTGAACACCAGCGGCGGGAAAATGAGCAAGTCAAAGGGGGAATTTCTGACGGTTTCCCTGCTGGAGGAGAAGGGCTACGACCCCATGGACTACCGTTTCTTCTGCCTCCAGTCCCATTATCGCAAGGCGCTGGTGTTCTCCTATGAAAATCTGGACAACGCGAAAACCGCCTACGGCAAGCTGGTTGCCCGGATTGCCGCCCTGAAGGAGGCGCCGGCGGAGGAGAGCGAGGCGGCAAGCACCCTGCGGGCAAAATTCAAGGCCGCCATGGACAACGATTTGAACACGTCTTTGGGCGTGACGGCGCTGTACGATGTGCTGAAGGCGGATATCTCCGACGGGACGAAGCTGGCTCTTCTGGGCGAGTTTGACGGGGTGTTGAGTCTGGGACTGTTGGACCGGGCGGCGAAAAAGCGGGCGCAGGACGAAAAGTCCGTCAGCTCCGCCGTGGGCGGTTTCACCGTTCAGGGCGAGGGCGACCCGGAGATTGACGCGCTGGTAGTCCGGCGGGCCGAGGCCAAAAAGGCCAAAAACTTTGCCGAGGCGGACCGCATCCGCGACGAACTGAATGCCAAGGGCGTGGAGATTACCGACGTACCCGGCGGCGCGGTGTGGAAACGGGCATAAGCCGCTGAGGGTAAGCGCGGGCCGCGCCGGCGACCTGCGGGCGGGGCCTGCTTAACCGTCATCTGCGGTGACGGGGAGACTGGTTTCCGCGAGATGGTCTTGGCAATTGACGGAACCAGGCCGCGCTGCTTCACAAACCGAGGGCCGGGCGCGATGCGCCCGGCCCTTTTTAAAATATTTTTTTATTTGTTGCAAATACTACTGAAGATATGCATATATTAGGATATTCTAATAAAACGAAATGAGTAAGTGGACCGAGGCGGGAAAAGCCGGCTTCGAAGGGAGCCTTAGAGAAAGGACGGGTGAGAACCGGAAATGGACTATGACCATCAGGCGGAGCTTTTAAAGGCTTTGGCCAATCCCACGCGGCTGAAAATCGTCCACTCCCTGTTGAGCACCGGCTGCCGCAACGTGGGCTGCATGGAGCGGGGAACAGGCGTGAGCCAGTCCTGTATTTCCCAGCATCTGCAAAAGCTGAAAGCCGCCGGAGTTGTGACGGCGGAGCGAAGTGGAAACGAGGTCTATTACAGAGCCGCGTCGCCGGAGGTTGCCCGGCTGGTGGCGGCGCTGTTTCAGGAGGAGGTTTCAAACTATGTCCTGTGATGTGCTGGTAATCGGCGGTGGTCCGGCGGGGCTGAGCGCGGCAATCAACGTCCGGGCCCGGGGGAAAAGCGTGCTGGTAATTTCCAACCCGGTGGAAGAAAATCCTCTGTGGAAATCCGAGCGGGTGGAGAATTATCCGGGGCTCCCCGGCGTCACCGGGGAGGAACTGCTTCTCGCCATGCAAAAGCACGCGGAGGCCGACGGCGTGGAATTTGCCGAAGGCAAGGCCCTGTCCGCCATGAACATGTCTGACGTGTGGTATGTGAGCGTGGGCAGCGACGTGCAGGAAGCCAAAGCCGTGGTGCTGGCGGCGGGCGTTGCCCGGGGAAAAAAATTTCCCGGCGAGGAGGAATTTTTGGGCCGGGGCGTGAGCTATTGCGCCACCTGCGACGGGATGCTCTACCGGAACAAGCCCGTGGCGGTGCTGGGATACAGCCAGTCGGCCCGGCACGAGGCGGAGTTTTTAAAGGGCCTTGGCTGCGAGGTGCACTACTTTGAGAAACCCAAGGACTGCGAAATTACCGGCGAAGGAAAGGTGGAAAAAGTGATCTGCGGCGGCGAGACGGCGGAGGTGGCCTGCGTGTTTATCCTGCGGCCCGCGCTGGCGCCCACGGATTTGTTTCCCGGCCTTGCGGTGGAAAACGGCTATGTGCAGGTGGACCGCCGCATGGCAACGTCCCTGCCCGGCGTGTTCGCGGCGGGAGACTGCACGGGAACGCCCCTTCAGGCCGCGAAAGCCGCGGGCGAGGGTCTGATTGCCGGGCAGAGCGCCGCGGCGTATGTGGCAGCGCTGGCGCGGAAAGAATAAAGAAAACCAACGGAAGATAAAATAAAGAAAAAGGAGATTTGAAAAATGGCATTGGTGCATTTGAACAACACGGAATTCGACGCGACGGTCGAGGCGGCCCCTCTGGCGATGGTGGATTTCTGGGCGGATTGGTGCGGCCCCTGCAAAATGGTGGGGCCCACGGTGGAGAAAATTGCCGCCGATTATGACGGCAGGGCTTTGGTGGCCAAGGTCAATATTGACCAGGAGCCGGAGCTGGCCCAGCGGTTTGGCGTCATGTCCATTCCCACACTGGTGTTTTTGAAAAACGGGGAAGAATTTGACCGCAAGGTGGGCGTGATGCCCGAGGCCGCGTTCACCGCCGTGCTGGACGAAAGCCTGTAATCTCAGCGGGCCTGAAAAAGAAAAAGAACTCAAGCGGCGCTCCGCAGACATTTGTCTGCGGAGCGCCGCTGTCCATAGCTTTTGTGAGATACTTTATTGACTGTCCTTCGGGGAGGGAATTACATCAAGTCTGCGGCGATCTGAAACGGGCTGCTTAATTCCGGTTTGCAGAGTTGGTGGTGTCTTTCAGCAGCACGTCGTGGGCGCCGCCCTCCACAATGGAGACGGAGGATACCAGCGTCAGCTTGGCCTTTTCCCGCAACTCGGGAATGCTCAGCGCCCCGCAGTTGCACATGGTAGAGCGGATTTTGGCAAGGGTGGTGGACATGCCGTCTGCCAAAGCGCCTGCGTAAGGCACGTAGGAATCCACGCCCTCTTCAAAGCTAAGCTTTTTGTCGCCGCCTAAGTCGTACCGCTCCCAGTTCCGGGCACGGGCGCTGCCCTCGCCCCAATACTCCTTCATGTAGCTGCCGCCCACCAGCGTCTTTGCGGTGGGGCTTTCATCAAACCGGGAGAAGTACCGTCCCAGCATACAGAAATCCGCGCCCATGGCCAAAGCCAGCGTGATGTGATAGTCCTGCACCACGCCGCCGTCGGCGCAGATGGGAACGTAGACCCCGGTTTCTTCAAAGTAGCGGTCCCGCTCCGCCGCCACGTCGATCACCGCCGTGGCCTGTCCCCGGCCGATGCCCTTGGTTTCCCGGGTAATGCAGATGGAGCCGCCGCCGATGCCGACCTTTACGAAGTCGGCTCCCGCATCCGCCAGAAAGCGAAAGCCCTCGCCGTCCACCACGTTGCCCGCGCCGATTTTCACACGCTTGCCGTATTTCTCACGGGCCCAGACAAGGCAGCGCTTCTGCCATTCGGAAAAGCCCTCGGACGAGTCCATGACCAGCACGTCCGCCCCGGCCTCCACCAAAGCGGGAATCCGCTCCTCGTAGTCCCGGGTGTTGATGCCCGCGCCCACCACATAGCGCTTTTGCCCGTCCAGCAGCTCCAGAGGATTGTCCTTGTGGGTGTCGTAATCCTTGCGGAAGACGAAGGCAACCAAAGACCCCTCTCTGGAGACGATGGGCAGGGCGTTGAGCTTGTGGTCCCAGATCAGGTTATTGGCCTCCTTCAAGCTGGTGCCCTCCGGGGCGAAGATCAGCTTTTCCATGGGGGTCATAAAGGAAGATACCTTCTCCGTGCCGTCCATGCGGCTGACACGGTAATCCCGGCTGGTGACAAGGCCCACAAGCCGGCCGGTGCCGGTGCCGTCCTCGGTCACGGCCATGGTGGAGTGGCCCGTTTTTTCCTTCAGGGCCAGCACGTCGGAAAGCGTGCTGTCGGGCCGGAGGTTGGAGTCGCTGACCACAAAGCCCGCCTTGTGGCCCTTTACCCGGCGGACCATCTCGGCCTGCCGGTCAATGGGCTGGGACACGTAGATAAAAGCCACGCCGCCCTCCCGGGCAAGGGCAATTCCCATCTCCTCCCCGGAGACGGCCTGCATCACCGCGGAAACCATGGGGACGTTGGCGGAGAGAGCAGGCTCCTCCCCCCGGCGGAATTTTACCAGAGGGGTTTTCAGGGAGACGTTGGCGGGAATGCACTCCGCGGAGGAGTAGCCCGGCACCAGCAGGTACTCGCTGAAGGTGTGAGAGGGTTCGTTAAAAAAATATGCCATAAGGTCACCTCTTTCGTTGTGTGTGTTGGCGGGAAGCGGACGGCGTGTACCCGGCGCAGGCCGGAAAATAAGCCGCAGTCCGATTTTTCTTGTCCTCTAGAATACCATGTCCCGGGGAAAAAGCAACGGGTAAAGAAAAAAAGGCCGAAAATTTACCGTTGCCAAATGGTTTAAGCGGGCGGCGTCCCGCCACTGAGACAAAACGTCTTTCAAGAGCGGGCGGTTTGCGCCTCGGTTCGTAAACGTGCAGTTCCCAACTATTTGCCGAAAAAACACACTTACTTTAGCCTCCGTGGGGTAGGCCCCATGTTTTTCTATACAAAAAGACGCGGGACCTCCCGCGTCTTTTCCAATCTTCCATATCAGAGGAGGGCTTGTCACAGCTTTTTGCGCATGACGGTCAGGTTGAAAATGCCGTCCGTAAAATACTGGCGGGAGTAAAATACCGGCTTCCCGTCAATGTCGTAGTCTACCTCGTCCATGCACAGCAGGGGCGCGCCCACGGGAAGGCCGAAAATTTCGGAAAGGGCCGCATCCGCC
>JAEWML010000112.1 GCA_023393155.1 Bacillota bacterium | reverse complement strand
GTCTGGGAGAGCAGCGTATGGTCGCATCTGGATAAAATGTCTTTCAGGTCCATTTCAGTCCACTCCTTTATCATATCGTTCATTAGGATAATACCGAATTTTTCCGTCTTCTTCGCGGGGCGCGACGCCGCCCCGCACTTCCAGCCAATCAAGATGGGCCAGCGCCTCTCCCACCGCAAAAAACTTCTGGGTCAGGGGAAAGTCGGCCCAGCTCCGGGCGCGGATGCTCCAGCGCATCTCCCCGGCGATTTCATAGGCCGTCAGCCCCGGCGTCGTTTCCACAATCCGCCGCGCTCCCTCGATTCTCTGCGCGTGGTGGGCCTTCAGCTCCTCCGCCCGCAGGCGCAAATCCCCCGTCTCCTCCCGGTGGGCGGGAAGCAGGGTCTTCACCGGCAGGTCCTTCACCGCGTCAAGGCTTTTGAGATAGTCCCCCAGTGAGTCGGGGACCCCCTCCCAGCGGCAGATGTTGGGCGTGATGTGGAAGAGGATGTGGTCGCCGGAAAAGAGCGTTTCATTTTCCGCGTCGTACAGGCACAGGTGCCCCGGAGTGTGCCCCGGGGTGAGGATACAGCGCAGCTTCCGCCCGCCGTATTCCAGTATCTGCCCGTCCTCCAGCCGGTCATAGGGCCTGCCCAAAGGCTCCGGCACGTCCGTCTGGGCGGGATTGCCTCCGCCCAGCCAGTCCACCTCCTCCCGGGTAAACCCGTTTTCCACATAGCCTTCATAGGTCCGCCGCCAAAGCGCGTCATCCCGGCTGTACTCCTCCCGCCGGTTCGCGTCCCACTCGCTGAGGAACACGGCCCGGCCGGGCCGGTGCAGATAGGTGGAAAGACCTGAGTGGTCGCTGTGCAGGTGGGTCAGAAAGATGTCCGTCTGCGTCAGATCCACGCCGATTTCGCCAAGCTGCCGGTCCATTGCCTCGCGGCAGGCGGGCTGGTTGAACCCGGTGTCAATCAAAAGGTTCCGTTCCCCCACAATCAGATAGCTGTTGAGATTTTTCAGTGGATTCCCCACCAGAGGGATATCAAGGCGCCAAAGTCCCGGCGCAAGCTCCTTTGCCATGTGTCGCTCCTGTTTGTCCTTATAAATTTCGCTTGGGGCGCGAAGCGCCGCTTCGGCAGCCGCCCGCAAGCCCGCATAGAACCGTTACAGGGGTATTATACCAGTTTTTTTACCGCGTGTCCACGCCTGCCGTGCAACCCCGCAAAAAACGTCCTTCTTTTTCGTTCCGCCCGCCCGGTATTTTTGCGCCCGCCTTGAAAACCACGGCAGCCCGTGTTAAAATTAAAAAATCTTATTTGGAGGTCGTTGCTCACCATGAAAAAACAGTTTTTCGCACTGGCCCTTGCGGCAGTGCTGCTGATTTGCGCCGTTCCCGCCGGGGCGCTTACCGGCGAGGGAACCCGTGCCGCCCAAACCCTTTCCGCCCTGAACGTGGTCCGGGGCGCGTACAACGTGGACGACCCCGCCACCCGTGCGCAGGCCGCCGTGATTCTGGTGCGCCTTGCCGGAGCGGAGGAGGCCGCCGCCGCGGACAAAACCCCCATTCCCTTTAAGGACGTACCTGCCTACGCGGTGCAGTCCGTACGCTATGCCTACGGACAGGGCTGGCTTCGGGGCGTCACCGGGGATACCTTCGGCGCTTCCGAAGCCATCACCTCCACGGCCTATTGCGCCGCGCTGGGGCGGCTGCTGGGCTATACCGGCGAGGATGTTTCCTATGAAACCGCGCTTACCTTTGCCCGGCACATGGCAATCACCTCCCGGGATTACGGGGAGACCCTGACCCGGGGCGATCTCTTTGAGCTGACCGCCGGTGCGCTGTACGCCTCCTACAAGGACGGCGGCACGATTCTTGCGCATCTGACCGCCGTCAGTCCCTCCGCAGCAGCAGCCGCCGACAAACTAAATCTTACAAGTCCCGAGCTGACGGCCCGGCAGGCCGCCGACCGGTATACCGCCGCCGTGTTTCAGCTAAGCATGTATGAGGACGGCAAAAACCTTGATTTAAAGGAACCTGACGGCAGCGCCAGCGGCTTTTTCATCAGCGGGGACGGGCTGGCCGTCACCAATTACCACGCCATTGCAGGCTGCGCCGCAGGTGTGGCCACCCTCGTCAGCGGCGAGCAGTATCCGGTGGAGGAAGTGGTCTACTACGACGAGGGCAACGATATCGCCGTCTTGCGCATTGGGCACGCCTCTCTTGCCGGAGTAGCGACGCCGGGCTTTGTATATCTTGAAACCGCGTCCCGGGACACTCTGCGGATGGGCGATGAAATCTATACCATCGGCAGTCCCCTTGGGCTGGGGCTTGCCGTTTCCGCCGGGATCGTCAGCGACGCCAGTCGGACGACGGACGGCTACGACGCGCCCTGCATCATGTCCACCGCCGACATTTCTCAGGGCTCCAGCGGCGGCGCGCTGCTGAACGTATACGGGCAGGCGGTGGGCGTCACCTCCGGCGCGTTCCTTTTCGGGAACAATATGTATCTGGCCGTTGCCATCGACCCGGCGCTCTCCGCCGATCTCACCGGCAAGGGCCAAACCTTGGAGCAGGTGAAGCAGTTTGAGTCTGCCCGGACAGAAAAGGCCGCCTGACAGCCTCCCCCTTTCCCCTGCCCGCGCATTGCTCCGGCAGACCCGCAAACGCAAACTCGCCCGGCATTCCAAATGGAACGCCGGGCGTTTCTTCTTGTTTCAGCCGCTTTTTTACTTTCCCGAGGCGGACTCCGCAGTAAGCTTTCCGTCCGCGTCCATCCCGGCGGGGGCAATCACATTGTCGGTGCACTTGGCGATGTTGTCAATCCGCATTTTCGACGGGTAGTCGGCAATCAGGCTCACCGCCATGCCGTGCCGTCTGGCCCGGCCGGTGCGGCCGATGCGATGCACATAGTCCTGATTTTCGTCCGGCACGTCGCAGTTGAACACCACGTCCACATCGTCCACGTCGATGCCCCGGGCCGCCACGTCGGTGGCCACAAACACCCGCAGCTCGCCTTTGCGGAACTTGTCCATCACCTGCTCCCGCTTCTTCTGGGGAATGTCGCCGTGGATGCACTCCGCGTCCACGCCCCGCATCTGTAAAAATTTCGCGATGCGCTCGGTGGAGCCCTTGGTGTTGCAAAAGACCATGGCCCGGTCAAAATCGCCGCCGTCCATAATTTTTGCGATGGCCTCGGCCTTTCCGTCGTGGGTCACCTCCAGGCGGTATTGAAGGATGTCGGGCTTGTTTTCCTCGTCCGCCCGGACGGTGATCTCCTCCGCGTCCCTCTGATGGACCCAAGCGATGTCCATGACCTCCCGGGAGATAGTGGCGGAAAACATTCCGAGATTTTTCCGCTTGTTCATCCTGTCAAGCAGCCGGGTTACGTCGTGAATGAAGCCCATGTCCAGCATCCGGTCCGCCTCGTCC
>JAEWML010000110.1 GCA_023393155.1 Bacillota bacterium | reverse complement strand
GCTCGTCATAGGCCATGGCGGTATAGGGCAGCATTCCGCAGTAGACGATTGCAAAGACAGTCATGTTTCCCTGCGGAAACATGGCAAAAATTGCAATCATTAAAAGAAACATCCGCATTTGCCGCAGAAGCACAAAAATATCCTTTTTCAAAAGCGCCTTCATGCCTGCTTTTCCCCCTTTACCAGAAACAGAATAATGTCCTCCAAACTGGGCCGCTCCACCGGCAGCGAGGCGGGAACCAGGCTCCGCTTTACCAGCGCCCGCACGCCGTAGGGCGATTCTTCCGCGCCCAGCACCACTCCTTGGGGCAGTTCCGAAAGGCGGCGCTTGTTGCAGGCGACAATGCCGAATTCGTCCCGCAGAGCGTCCTTTTCCATGGAGAACCGCAGGCGGCCCCTGTGGAGAAACGCGATGTAATCGCACAGCTTTTCAAGGTCACTGACGATGTGGGAGGAGATGAGGATAGAGCAGCTTTCGTCCCGGGTAAACTCAGAGAAAATCTCCAGAATTTCATCCCGGACAATGGGGTCCAGACCGCTGGTGGCCTCGTCCAGAATCAAAAGCTTCGGGCTGTGGCTCAGGGCCACGGCGATAGCAAGCTTCATGGTCATGCCCCGGGAGTAGTCCTTAAATGCCTTTTTTAGTGGCAGGCCGAAGCGCTTTAAAAACCCGTCGTAAGCCTCAGCGTCCCAGCGCTGATAGGTGTCCGCCATGATGAGGCCCACCTGCCGGGCGTTCAGCGTTTCGGGGAAATGGGCCTCGTCCAGTACGATGCCCACGTCCTCCTTCACCCGATGAAACTCCGGGCTGCGGTTATCCACCCCCAGCACGCGGATTTCGCCGCTGTCGGGCCGCAGGGCGTTCATAATCATACGGATGGCGGTGGTTTTGCCCGCTCCGTTTTCTCCCACCAGTCCGCAGATGGACCCCTGAGGCAGCACAAGGCTCAAATCCTGTATGGCAAAGTCGCCCAGGCGCTTGCTCACATTCTTTATTTCAATCGCATCCATGGTTCATTCCCCCTCTAAAATAATCCGCAGCATCGAAACAAGCTCCCCGTCCGTGACACGGCAGCTCCCGGCAAGGTCGGCGGCGGCCTGCAAATGGCCCTCGATCTCCCGCAGGCGGCTCTCCCGGATCAGCTCTGTGTTCTGCTCCGCCACAAAGCAGCCCTTGCCCGCCACCGTGTAGACAAAACCCTCCGCCTCCAGCTCGTCATAGGCCCGCTTGGTGGTGATGACGGAGATGCGCAGGTCCTTTGCCAGCGCCCGGATGGAGGGCAGGGCCGCTCCCTGCTCCAGCGACCCGGCTACAACCTGATCCCGAATCTGGGCGGCAATCTGCTCGTAGATGGGCGCGCTGGAGGAATTGCTCAATAAAATTTCCAAGCTGTAATCACCTCGCATACTGTTAATATACAGTATATACAGTTAAAGAAAAATGTCAAGGAGAAAATTCCGGAATGATCAAGCGATTTTTGCCGCGCCGGGGAAAACACTGTAAAAGCGGTGAAAACTATGGTACAATGTCCGCGTTGCAGGTGCATGCCTGTTTGAATTGAGGATATCCCAGCGGCGTTTTGCACCCGCATGGGTACCAGGATGGGATACAAAGGGGGCGAGGGCATGGAGACGGAGGCGGGACAGAGCGCGCTGATACTTTGGTGGAAGCCCGCGCCTGATGGGGCGGAGGTGACGGCCGTGGCCTCCGGCGAGAAGTATGTCATTCTGCCGGAGCGGGTCCGGGGCCTTCCGGTGACGGCGCTGGGACACCATGCTTTTTCTCCCAACCGCCCCGCGCCGGAGGGTGCGCCCCTGCGCATTGTCTGCGGCGGGGGAGAGCCGGGGGACGATCTCCGGGGCATCGAGGGCGTGACCCTGCCGCCCGCGCTGCGGCGGGTGGGGGACTACGCGTTTTACAACTGCTCAGCCTTGAAGGAGCTGCACCTTGCGGAGCCGGTGAACGATTGGGGCAGCGGCGTGTTTATGAACTGCGGCGCTCTGCGCCGGTTTTTTATCCGGGCACGGGACGGCAGGGCGGAGAGCCTTGCCCATTTTGCAAGTGAGCTGGCAACGGAACTGGATGTAAGCGTGGACTATCCCGACGGGGGGAGGGCGCGGCTGATTTTTCCGGAGTACCGGGAGGTACTGGAGGAAAACGCCCCGGCCCACCACTTTGATTTTCATCTCTACGGTTCGGGCTATCCCTATCGCCATGTGTTCCGGGACCGGGCGCTGTCCCTTTTGGAGTACGACCGGCTGTTCCCCGGCCTTTTGGAGAAGGAGCACGACCCAAACTGCGCCCTGCGCCTTGCATGGCACCGTCTGCGCGCGCCCCGGGAGCTGACGGAGCAGGCGAGAGAGCGCTATCTGACGTATTTGAAGAGCCGGACGGAAGCGGTGCTGGCGTGGCTTCTTGAAGAACGGGACAGCCGGGGCCTTGCGTGGTTTCTGCCCCACAGCGGCGCGGACGAGGCCGCTCTGCGCGCGGCGGCGGAGACGGCCAGGCGGCTGGGGCTTACGGAGCCGCTGGCGCTGCTGCTGGAGCGGCTGCGGCAAGCAGCCCCGGAAGGGCTTCATAAATCATTTGACCTGTGAGGAGACGCGCCATGGCGGAAAAGAAAACACGGGAGGAAATCGGGCTTGAAATCCTGCGGGCGGCCCAGAGTGAGCTGTATCTGAATTTTCCCTATCTGGACGCGGCGCTGAGCGGCCTTGCGTTCCTTCCGGCAAACGCGATGACGCTGGCCATCGCCACCGACGGGGAAATGTTGTATTACGATGCGGACTATCTCTCCGAGCGCTTTTTGCGGGGGGCGGAGAGCATTAATCGGGCGTACCTTCACACAATTCTTCATTGCCTGCTGCGCCATCTTGCCAAAAAACAGGGACGGGAGCCGGAGCTGTGGGACTTGAGCTGCGATATCGCCGTGGAGAGTATTTTGGACGGACTGGCCAGACCCTGCCTTGGAATTGCCCCCGCGCCCATGCGCCGCAGCCTGTACGGAAGCCTGCGGGAGCATATGAAGGTGCTCACCGCCGAGGGAATTTACCGGGAGCTTTATCGGCGGGACCTGCCGGAATACGAGCGGGCGCGGCTCCAGCGGGAATTTTTTGCCGACGACCACGGGCTTTGGGACCCGCAGGGGAAAAAGGATCAGGAGCGCAACGAGCGTCAGGACCAAAAGTGGCGCGCGGCGTCGGAGCGGGCGCAGACGGGGATGGAGACGGTGCTGGCGGGCAGGGCCGTGGGCGGCGAGGCGGTGTACGAGCAGGTGAAGGTGGCAAACCGCCCGGGCGTTGACTACCGGGCGTTTCTCAAACGGTTTGCCGTCCCCCGGGAGGTGCAGGGCGTGGATGCGGACGGCTTTGACTACGGCTTTTATGCTTACGGGCTGCGGCTTTACGGCAATCTGCCTTTAGTGGAGCCGCCGGAGACGCGGGAGGAAAGGCGCATCGAGGACTTTGTCATCGCCATCGACACCTCCATGTCTACCTCCGGGGAGCTGGTGCGGCAGTTTCTCTCCGCCACCTATTCAATTCTCAAGAGCACGGAAACCTTTTACACACGGGTAAACATCCGGGTGATCCAGTGCGACGACCGGGTGCGGGATGATACGGCCCTTCACGATTTAAAGGATTTGAAAGCCTATATGGAGGAGTTTCACCTCATCGGCGGCAGCGCCACGGACTTTCGCCCGGTGTTTTCCCATGTGGAGGCGCTGCGCGCCGCCGGGGAGCTGGCGGGCCTGCGGGGCCTGATTTACTTCACCGACGGGATGGGCCGCTATCCCGAAAAGCGCCCGCCCTATGAAGCGGCGTTTGTGATGCCGGAGGACCCGGCGCTGGCGGTGGACACGCCGCCCTGGGCCATTCGGCTGACGCTGACGGAGCAGGAGCTGGAAACCGCCGCGCATCAGGCGGGAGAACCGGCGCATACGGAGAAACCCGGCGAAGCGGACGGACGGGACGAAGATGACCTTCTGGAACTGCCGGAGCTGTAAGGAGACGGACGAATGAACATCAAACAGGCGAAAGAGGAGCTTACAAATACCCTGCGGGCGTACCTTGCCAAGGACGGGCTGGGGAACTACCTGATTTCCGCCAACCGCCAGCGACCCGTGCTGCTGATGGGCCCCCCGGGCATTGGAAAGACCCAGATTATGGAGCAGGTTGCGGCCGAGACGGGAGTGGGCCTTGTTTCCTACACCATCACGCACCACACCCGCCAAAGCGCCGTGGGACTGCCATTTATCGAAAAGCGGACCTACGGCGGGCGGGAGTTTTCCGTCACGGAGTATACCATGAGCGAGATTCTTGCTTCGGTCTATGACCTGATGGAGCAGACCGGCCTGCGGGAGGGGATTTTGTTTCTGGACGAAATTAACTGCGTCAGCGAGACGCTGGCCCCCATGATGCTGCAATTTTTGCAGAACAAGACCTTCGGCAACCAGAAGCTGCCGGAAGGCTGGCTGATTGCGGCGGCGGGAAATCCCCCGGAGTATAACCGCTCCGTCCGGGATTTCGACGTGGTGACGCTGGACCGGGTGAAGCGCATGGATATTGCCGAGGATTTCGCCGTTTGGAAGGAATACGCCCGCCGCAAGGGGCTTCACGGGGCCGTGGTGTCGTATCTGGACAGCAAGCGGGAGCATTTTTACCGCATCGAGACCACGGTAGACGGCGTGCAGTTTGCCACAGCCCGGGGCTGGGAGGATTTGAGCGAGCTGCTCTTTGCCTATGAGACGCTGGGTTTGCGGGCCGGGGCCGAGGTGGTGGGGCAATATATCCAGCTGCCCCGCATCGCCCGGGATTTTGCCGGGTATCTGGAGCTTTACGCCAAGTATCAGCGGACCTGGCGGGTAGATGAAATTCTGGAGGGGAAGTGGGCCGCCGTGTCCGTTTCCGAGCTGCGCTCCGCCCCCTTTGACGAAAAGTTGTCGGTGCTGGGGCTACTGCTGGGCCGCCTTGGGCGGGAGGCAAACCGCGTCCGCATGCAGGATGCGCTGACAGAGCTGCTCCACGCCGACCTCACCGACTTTAAGGCCCGGCTGGCGGCAGGCACCGGGGCGGCGGAGGCCCTGCTGGCGCTGGAGGATGCCCGCCGGGAGGCCATGCGCCGCGCTGCCGCCGCCGGGCAGACGGATAAGGAACGCCGCAGCTTGGAGCAGCGGGAGCTGGACGCCTTGGCCCGCTACCGGCAGGGTCTGGCGGACGGAGCCGTGGGAGACGAGCTGGCCATGGACGCGGTCCGGGAATGGTTTGGGGCGGAGGCGGAGGCCCGCAAGGCTGCCGCCGAGGATACGGGCCGCCGCTTTGACAATGTGTTCCGGTTTCTGGAAGAAGCCTTCGGCGACTCGCAGGAGCTGGTGGTCTTCGTGACGGAGATCACCGCAGGGTACGACACCTCCTGGTTTGTGGAGCATTTTGGCTGCGAGGCCTATTACCGCCACAACAAGGAGCTGCTGCTGGACGACCGCCGCGCGCGGCTCCGCCGTGAGATTGCGGCGGAGCGGTCGGGGGAGTAAACAACATCACCGGGGACCCGGCATGCGGGGCCCCGGTAATTTTGCGTGAAAGCACGCACACAGACGGAATTTGAAAGCACTTCTCACTTTCTGATTCGAACCGTTAAGAAGGTGCGTAAACGGAGAAATTTTCCTTGACAGACACGAGCCCCACGCCTATAATAAATATCTCCGACCGACCGTTCGGTCGGGGACTTAGCAATTACTAACTTTGCGCCTCGCGCAGATAAAAGGAGATCTGTATGAAACGAACTTTCGCGCTGCTATTGGCGGCCCTGTTGACGATGGCCGCCGCGCTGCCGGTGCTGGCGGACGACCGTGTTCAGCCTCCGGCGGAGCCGGCCGCGGCTTCCTCCTCGGGAGCGGACGCGGGGACGGACGCGGGGACGGATGCGCCGCCCGCCGTCTCCTCCGGGCAGACGGATGCCGCAAGCCCGGATGCTTCCGCGCCCGGACAGACGGAAACTGGGGAGCTTCTGCCGCCGAAGGATGTTTTGCTGGCAAGCAGCGTGCAGAATCTTCAGTTGAAACCGAAAAACAGCGCCAGCGGCATCAGCTTTGAAAATCTGCGGGGGACGCTGCTGAATTACAATCCGACCATTCAATCCCTGAAAGCGCAGATCATGGATGTAAACGGCATGACGCAGGACAGTCTGTGGAGCGCCAGCGGAACGCTGCGGGAAATGCTGGCCAGCACCAGCGCGGCCCTTGGGATGGTGGAAAGCGCGATGGAGGACGGAAGTCTTGACCCGAGGGTCTATCAGGCGCTCAGCATCGCGCTGAATGCAAATGTTCTTTCGCTTCAAAGCGCGGTTGCGCAGAATTTTGCCCAGGTCATCAATGTGGATAATACCATGGCCAGCACCAAAAACACCCTGAACAACGCCATTGAAAAGGTCATCAGCGGCGCGGAGCAGCTTTACGCGGGCATTATTGCGATGGAGGACGCGCTGCCCGCCGTGCAGCGGGGACTGGACGCGTTGGACCGGGCTGTGGCCATCGTTGAAAAGCAGCAGGAGCTGGGCATGGCCTCCGCCTACGATGTGGAGAGCACCCGTCACCAGCGGGCGCAGGTTGCCAGCCAGATGGAGGCTTTGAAGTATCAGGTGACCACGAACAAGCTGCTGCTGGAGAGCATGTGCGACATGGAGCTAAGCGGCTCGGTGAAGCTGGGCGCGCTGCCTATACCCACGCAGGCGGAGTTGGACGCCGTGAACTATGACAAGATGCTGAGCACGGCTTCCGCCAGAAATGTGGACGTGGCCAACGCGGAGATTGCTTTCGGGGAGGATTCCAGCCCCGTGAATAAACATGCGCGTATCGCGGCGCAAAACAGCTTTGCCTCCGGATTTAAGGGCATCTGCATGGCCGTGCCGGAAAATGTCCGGCTGGTGAGCGCCGCGCAGGAGACGGTGGATTTCCAGCAGAGAACCTTTGACATCGCCGCGAAGAAATATGAGCTGGGGATGTCGTCCCACGAGGAATACCTTGCCGCCAAGAGCAATTTGGACAGCGCGCAGGACGACTTAAATACGGCGCAGCGGAACCTGTCCGTCGCGTACCACGCCTATGTCAGCGCCACAAAGTACGGTCTTGTGTAAGATCGGTCAGAAATAAAGGAGAGCACTATGAAAACAAAATTTCTTTCCGCGCTGCTGACGGCGGCGCTGCTGCTGGGCACGCTGGCGGGCTGCGGTCAGGCGGGCGATTCCTCCGGGGAGGAGGTCAAGGGCACCGCCGTGGAAATCCAGACGGTGGAGCTGGGCGACATCGCCACCGAGAGCACCGTCACCGGCAGCGTCACCGCCAACCGCAACGTGCCGGTTTTGAGCAAGGTTTCCTGCAAGGTCAAAAGCGTGACGGCAAAGGCCGGCGACGCCGTGGCCGCCGGGGACGCGCTGTTTACGTTGGACACCGCTGATTTGCGGGACACCTACGGCAGCGCGCTGGAAACCTATTCCGGCACCCGGGAGCTTCTGGACGAG
>JAEWML010000088.1 GCA_023393155.1 Bacillota bacterium | reverse complement strand
GAGTATCCCTTCACCGTTCTGATTCCGGCCACGGAGCTGGACGGGGACGCGGGGGACGATCAGGTCCTTCTTCAGGGCGTGGTGGACTGCTGCTTCGAGACGGAGGCGGGGCTAACTGTGGTGGACTTCAAGACCGACCGGGTGTTTGGGGAGGAGGTTGCCCGCCGGGCGGAGCATTACCGGCCCCAGCTTGCAGCCTACGGTGCGGCGCTGGAGCGGGTTTTGGCGAAAAAAGTGGTTCGCAAGGCGCTGTATTTTCTGGCCTCCGGCGAAATGGTGAGCCTGTGATGCAATCCGGCAAAAACCACTGGAAAATTTGACCGGATTGTGCTATACTACCAATTTAACAATTGAACCTTGTCGGAAACGAATATTTGAGGTGGATTCATGGAAAATGAAATGAGGACCTTCGGCTATCTCTGTCCCGCATGCGGAAAGCCGGTGATGGCGGCCCGGTCCCTGTTCGCGCTGGAGGCATCCGGCGTGGAGGTGGAGTGCGGCTGCGGCGGCTCGTCCCTGCGGACGGAATTCGACGGGCAGCGGTGCAAGCTGTTTGTCCCCTGCGGACTGTGCGGCGAGACGCATACAACCCGGTGTGCCCCTGGGGATTTGACCCGGGAGGGCGGCGTGGCCTTCGGCTGCGCCAAGTCCCAGGAGTTTTGCTGCTACGTGGGGGACGAGGGGAGCGTGGAGAAACATCTGCGGACGCTGGAAGTTCTGGCTGAGAAGGAAAAGCGAAATCAGGAGAATGGCGGAGAGCCGTTTTTGGACAGCGTAATTATGTATGAGGTCCTGTCCGAATTAAAGGAGATTGCGGCCCGGGAAAACGGGATTACCTGCGGGTGCGGCAGCCATGACTACGCCATGGACATCCGCCGCTCCGCCGTGGATTTGAGCTGTAAGGACTGCGGCGCAAAGCTGCGGATTCCCGCCGCCACGGAGGACGATCTGGACGATTTGTGCTGCCATCTGCGGCTGACGATTCCTGGGGGAGCATAAGGGCTTGCGGGGCTCTTCCGGTCTTTGCCCTGAAAAGAGAAAACCGTAAGCGCCGGAACGGCGCGGAGCGATATGCGCTGTTGCTCCTGCCATGTCACGGGCTGCCCTTAGATCCGGCCCCAGAAGGAGCAGAGAATGCGGGACTGCGATCATTGTGCCGGAAGCAGGCGGGACAGCAGCGCCCCAGCGGGAGAGAAAAGGAGTTGACGGTATGATACGACTTCTTGCAAAAATTTTTATCAAGAACCGGGATCAGGCCGACGCGCCGTCGGTTCGGACAGCTTACGGCGTTCTTTGCGGGGCTGTGGGGATATTCCTGAATATCCTTCTGTTTGCGGGGAAACTTTTCGCAGGCTCCGTCTCCGGATCCATCGCCGTCACCGCCGATGCGTTTAACAACCTCTCTGACGCCGGTTCCTCCGTCATCACGCTGACGGGCTTTCGTCTGGGCGGACATCGGCCGGACTCGGAGCACCCCTTCGGTCACGGGCGAATCGAATATATCTCCGGTCTGCTGGTGTCCATGCTCATCATTTTGATGGGCTTTGAGCTGGCCAGAACCTCTCTGGAGAAAATCCTGCATCCCTTGCCCGTGGAATTTTCGTGGCCCAGCGTGGGCATTCTGGTGGCGGCCATTTTTGTGAAGCTGTATATGTACCGCTATAATCGGACGGTGGGGGAGCGCATCGGCTCCACCGCCATGCACGCCGCCGCCATAGACAGTCTCAGCGACAGCGCAGCCACCGCCGTGGTGCTGCTGGCGACGCTGGCGGGCCGCTTTACCGATGCGAATATTGACGGCTGGTGCGGAATTCTGGTGGCGCTGTTCATCGTCTGGTCCGGGCTTTCCTCCGCCCGGGACACGCTGGATCCTCTGCTGGGCCAGCCGCCCTCTACCGAATTTGTCGAGAACATTCGAACCATTGTGACGAACCATCCGGGAATTTTGGGCGTCCACGATCTGATTGTCCATGATTACGGCCCAGGCCGGTGCATGATCTCGCTCCATGCGGAGGTCCCCGCCAATGAGGACGTACTGGTGCTTCACGACGAGATTGACAACATTGAGCGGGAGCTGAAGCGAACACTTGGCTGCGAAACGGTCATTCACATGGACCCCATTGTGACGGACGACGGCGTGACAAAGGAAACCCGCAGGCGCGTGGAGGCGCTGGTGAACTGCATCGACGAGGAAATCTCTATCCACGATTTTCGCATGGTGACGGGGCCCACGCACACAAACCTGATTTTTGACGCGGCGGTGCCCTTCAAATTCCGGCTGACGGACGAAGAGGTGCGCGCCAAAATCTGCGCCGCTGTGCGGGCGCTGGACGGCGATTATTTTGCGGTGGTGAACGTGGAGCGGCCGTATACCGCGTGAGGCCCGTCACGGAAAGGCGGCCCCCAGCCGACGCGTCGGCTGGGGGCCGCCGTCATAATCACTAAATATGCGGCGGATTTTTTTAAAAGGCGGGGGAAATCCACTCTTGCAATTCATTTGCTGTTTTTGTATAATCATACGGATAAGTGCGAAAGGGGGCTGGAGTCATGACGGTTTGGAAGTATCTTGACGCCGCCTTTTTTTGCGACCCCATTTGACCGGCCTTTGTGCCGGTATTTTTTTGCGCAAAATAGAGAGGAGATCTGCCATGAACGAGAAAAATTCCGCCCCTGTCCGGGACGCAAGGACCCTGGGCATCCCCAAGATGATGCTGCTGGGCCTTCAGCACATGTTTGCCATGTTCGGGGCAACGGTTCTGGTCCCCATCATCGTCAGCGGCTACGGACTGCCCCTGTCCATTCAGACAACGCTGTTGTTTGCGGGACTTGGCACGCTGCTGTTCCACGCCTGCACGAAATTCAAGATTCCGGCGTTTTTAGGTTCCTCCTTCGCGTTTCTGGGAGGCTTTGCCGCGGTGGCGGAGATGAACGGCGGAAAGTACGCCGCCATGACCGGCGCGGAAAAGCTGCCTTATGCTTTGGGCGGCGTGGTGGTTGCGGGCCTTCTGTATCTGGTGCTGGCGCTGCTTTTTAAGATGGTGGGACCTTATAAGGTGATGCGCTATTTCCCGCCGGTGGTCACCGGGCCAATTATCATCCTGATCGGCTTGATTCTGGCCCCCACCGCCGTGACCAACGCCTCCACCAATTGGCCCTTGGCGCTGCTGGCCATTGTAACCATCATTGCCTTCAACATCTGGGGGAAGGGCATGCTGAAAATCATTCCCATTCTGCTGGGTGTGGTCATTCCCTACGCGGTGGCGCTGCTTACAAAGCAGGTGGACTTCACCTCCGTGGGCCAGGCGGGCCTTATGGGTTTGCAGCCCTTCGTGCTGGCAAAATTTGACGTGTCCGCCATTTTGGTGATGGCGCCCATTGCCATCGCCGCCATGATGGAGCATGTGGGCGACGTGTCCGCCATCTCCGCCACGGTGGGGGAAAATTTTCTGGAAGACCCGGGCCTTCACCGCACGCTGATGGGTGACGGACTGGCCACAGCTTTGGCGGGTATGTTCGGCGGCCCCGCCAACACCACCTACGGTGAAAACACCGGTGTGCTGGTACTCAGTCGGGTGTACGACCCCAGAGT
>JAEWML010000036.1 GCA_023393155.1 Bacillota bacterium | reverse complement strand
GAATCAGTGCTTTTGTTTTCATGAGGGCCTCCTGTTGTAAACTTGTTTTAGGTTTATGGTTTACAGAAAGAATAGCACATTTCCTGAGAATGTCAACTTGTTTTTTAAAATGGTTTACAACTTCGGGCGGTTTACAAACGGGGTGCAACGTGGTATGCTGACAGGGAATTTGTAAGAGGAGGCGGACCCCATGAGCCGTCAAAAGATATTGGAGCTGCTGAGGAGCCGTCCGGGGGATTATTTTTCCGGGGAAGAGGCCGCCGAGCGCCTGGGGCTGAGCCGGGCCGCGGTTTGGAAGGCGGTGGACGCCCTGCGGAAAGAGGGCTATACCGTGGAGGCGCGGACGGGGCTGGGCTACCGGCTTCTTTTTGCGCCGGACGCGCTGACGGAAAAGGAAATCCGGGGCTTTTTGGGCGAGACGGAACTGGTGGGACGGGAGCTGGTGTGTCTGGACAGCGTGGATTCCACCAATACGTATCTAAAAAAGCAGGCCCTTTCCGGCGCGGCGGAAGGCACCGTGGTGACGGCGGACTGCCAGACGGGGGGACGGGGGCGCATGGACCGTCCGTTCCAAAATCCAGAAGGGAAGCTGGTGGCCCTGTCCGTGCTGCTGAGGCCCCGCGGGGTACCGATGGCGCGGCTTGGCTGCGTCACCGCCCAGACCGCCGTGGCGCTGTGCGGCGCGGTGGAGGAGGTTTGCGGAATCCGTCCGGGCATTAAGTGGACCAACGATCTGGTGATCGGACGGAAGAAGCTCTGCGGGATTCTGACGGAGATGGCACTGGAGGGAGAAAGCGGCAACCTGCAATATCTCGTCATCGGCATGGGAATCAACGTCCACCAGACAGCGGAGGATTTTGGCCCGGAGCTTCGGGAAATCGCCGTGTCGCTGGACATGGCGCTGGGGAAATCCGTGTCCCGCCCCGCGCTGGCGGCGGCGGAAATACGAGCGCTGGACCGGCTGTACGGGGACATCCTCCGGGGAGACACCGACCGGTATCTGGACGCCTACCGGCGGGACTGCGTGACACTGGGAAAGCCCGTGCAGCTCATCTCGTCCGACGGAGAGCGGGAGACCGCCCGGGCGCTGGATATTGACGACGAGTTTGGCCTTGCGGTGGAGCTGGAGGACGGGACGCGAAAGACCGTCCGCACCGGCGAGGTATCCGTCCGGGGCATGTACGGCTATGTGGACTGACGGTTTCCTGACGCGGACGCGGCGGGAAGCGGGAGGAAAAGAGGAGGACCGGTTTGAAAAAGTACTGGGAGCTGTTTATCGCCTTTGCGAAAATCGGCGTTATGACCTTTGGCGGCGGAATGGCCATGCTGCCGATGCTGCAACGGGAGGTGGTGGAGAACAAGGGCTGGGCCACCGAGGAGGAGCTGGCGGACTATTTCGCCATCGGCCAGTGCACCCCCGGCATTATCGCGGTGAATACCGCCACCTTCGTGGGCCAGAAGCGCGGCGGCGTGCTGGGCGGCATTGCGGCCACCATCGGCGTTGCGTTTCCGTCGCTGGTGATTATCTCCCTGCTGGCGGGAATTATTGATAGCTTCAACCATTTGGCATGGGTGAAAAACGCCTTTGCGGGAATTCAGGTATGCGTGTGCGTGCTGATTTTCAACGCGGTGGCGAAGCTGCTGAAAAAGTCGGTGGTGGACAAGCGGACGCTGGTTGTTTTTCTGCTGGTGCTGGCGGGCAGCTTTGCGCTGGACGTGACCCCCGTGGTGTTTGTGGTGCTTTCCGCTTTGGCGGGCATTGGGCTTAAACAGTTGGAGGCGCGAAAGGCATGATTTATCTTCAGCTTTTTTGGGAGTTTTTTAAGGTAGGCCTTTTTTCCGTGGGTGGCGGAATGGCCACGCTTCCGTTTCTGGCCCACATGGGGGACGCCACCGGCTGGTTTACCCAGAGCCAGCTAATGAACATGCTGGCGATTTCCGAGTCCACGCCGGGACCTGTGGGCATCAACATGGCCACCTACGTGGGCTTTACCACGGCGGGCGTGCCGGGGGCGATTGTCGCCACCGTGGGAGAGGTGACTCCCTCCATTATTGTAATTTTGACGATTGCGGCGCTGCTGCAGCAATTTCGCCAAAGCAAATACGTGCAGTTTGCGTTTTACGGGCTGCGGCCCGCTTCCACCGGGCTCATCGGCGCGGCCTGCCTGGGCGTGATTCTGGAGACGCTGGTGAATTTTGCCGCCCTGTCGGGCGAGGGGGTGGACTGGGCCGGACTGTTCAACTGGCGGGGTTTGGCGCTGGCGGGAGTCTTGCTGGTGTTCACCACTTGGGTAAAGCCCACAAAAAAGTGGCATCCCATTATCTTTATTGTCATCTCCGCCGCCGTGGGCGTGGCGTTCCGCTTTGGCGGGGCATGAGCTAAACGCGGCTTCATGAGAAAACCGGCGCGCGAAACAAAAACCGCCCGCAATGCTGTGTGCATAGCGGGCGGCTTATTTGTAAGGCGTATGTACCTTCCTGTCGTTGGGCTTCGGCGATGCTTACCAGTTGGAATGGAAATAGACCCAAAGGCCCCCGACCACCACAAGCTGCAAAAGTAAAATGGCTGGGATGCCGAAACGGAAGGTCTTGTGAAGGGTTTTGTGGTGAAAGGCCTTCATGCCCAAAAGCGCGCCGAGACTGCCGCCGATGGCACTGAGGAAAAATAGCGTTTTCTCCGGTACCCGCCGTGTGCTTTCGTGGTTCTCCTTCCACTTTGCCTTCAGCTTGTCAAAGCCGAAGACCAGAAAGGTGATCAGGTTGATGAGCAAAAGCCACGTGAGCGCAAAACCCAGGGGAGAGCCGAACAGGAACGCCACGGCGGAAAAGTTCGAGGCTTCCGGGAGCACAGGGAATTTCGTTTCCATAGGGGGGCCTCCTGAAGATGGGCCGGCCGAAAATTCAGCCGGAAATATAATTTGAGCCGACGGGATTTCCCGTCGGCTCATTTTAACACAGCGCTCAGCCCTTTTCAAGAGCACGCAGGGCCACGGCGGTCCTTGCCGCCAGCCGGGCGTTATTATACACAAGCTGGATGTTGCTGTCCAGAGAGTCGCCGCCGGTGAGGTCCTTGATTTTTGCAAGCAGGAAGGGGGTGGTTTCCTTGCCGTGAATCCCCTGCTGCTTTGCCTCCTCCACGGCCCGGGCAATGGCCCCGTTGATGACAGCCGGGTCCATGGAATACTCCTCGGGAATGGGGTTTGTCACCAGCATCCCGCCGCCAAGGCCCAGCGCCTGCTGAACGTGGAAGGCCTTTGCCAGTTCCTCCGGGGTGTCCAGACGATAGTCCACGCCGAAGCCGGATTTCCGGGTGTAGAAGGCGGGCAGCTCCTCCGTGCCGTATCCGATAACGGGCACGCCGTGAGTTTCCAGATATTCCAGCGTCAGGCCAAGGTCCAGAATAGACTTCGCCCCGGCGCAGATCACCATGACGGGGGTGCGGGCCAGCTCCTCCAGATCGGCGGAGATGTCCATGGTGGTTTCCGCGCCCCGGTGAACGCCGCCGATGCCGCCGGTGGCGAAGACGGAAATGCCCGCAAGGCTTGCGATAATCATGGTTGTGGTGACGGTGCAGGCACCGTCACGGCCCTGCGCCACCAGCACCGGCAGGTCCCGGCGGCTGGCCTTGGGGATGTCGTGGCCGGTTTTGCCCAGATAGTCGATTTCATCTCTGGACAGGCCCGCCTTCAGCCGTCCCTTGATGACGGCGATGGTGGCGGGAACGGCTCCGCTGTCCCGCACAAGCTGCTCCACGTTCAGCGCCGTCTCCACGTTCTGGGGATAGGGCATGCCGTGGGAAATGATGGTGGATTCCAAGG
>JAEWML010000008.1 GCA_023393155.1 Bacillota bacterium | reverse complement strand
CGCTGTTTCAGGAATTTTGCCGACAGGCGCGGCAGTATCTGTCCGCGGGCAATCTGTACGCTGCGGGACGATACTTCGCCCAAGCGGCCGGTCTGGTCCGGGGCGAGGTGCTGGACGGAGATGATTTGCCGGAAAACGCCCTGATACAAAGGGAATCGCTGGAGCGTTTTGTGTTCATGGCGCTGCGGGACTATGGAACGGTGTGCATGCGCCAGCACCGCCCCGACGAGGCGGAGCAGGTGCTTTCCGAGGCGGTAAAAAGCGACTTTGCGGACGAGGAGGCCTATCGCCTGCTGATTCGGGCGCAATATCTTTCCGGAAACAAGAGCGGTGCGCTGATTACCTATGAGCGGCTGTGCCGCCAACTGCAAACAGAGCTTCAGGTGGAGCCTCACCGCCTGACCCGCGAGCTGGTGGACCGCATCCGCCACAATCAGGAGGTGGCCGACGCGGAGGAGCCGCAATAAAAAAACCGGGAAAACCGGCGCCCCATTGGGCGCGGTTTTCCCGGGAGCAAGCTACCGCAGCTTGGATTTTGTCAGGGAAACGGAGGGGCACGCAGCGGAGAGAATGTCCACCATGGCGTTGGTTCCGGCAATGATATAATGTACGTCGGTTTCCTTGCCCAGCATCTCCTGATAGGGGTCTCCGGTCAGCTTGAAAAACGTGTTTCCCCGCATCAGCACCTCGTATTCGGAGGCCAAAGCCTCCAGCCGCGGGGCGCACCGGGAAAGCTCCGCAACGGCATACGCGCCCACGCCGGAGGCAAAACGGATGGAGAATTCAAACACCTCGTTGGAAACGACAATGTGCAGGGAGTCGCCCTCCCCGGCGATGGAGTCCAACGAGAATCTGCCGAACATTTCTTTTTGAGGCAGCCAACAATCCAGTTTCGTCATGATTTTTTCCTCCCAGATTTTAATTGATCATTATACGGGACCGCGCAGACAAGCCGCATTGTAAATATTATATAAGAATCGTTTGAATAAGACGCTTTGGTTAAGATTAATTATACCAAAGCGTCTTTGGCTTTTCTTTGGAATTTCTTTGCAGAACATTCAAGTTTTTATTTTTACGTAGAATCTTCGGCTTTTCCTCGATTCAAACCAAAAAGGGTTTCAAAAACATCTTGACAGGGGAAACCGAACGTGATACCCTAACTGTACTAATACGGATAATACAGTAATGCCGGGCAACCGGCAAACAAAACGGAGGTGGAGAGATGATCAGCCTGAATTACCGGGATTCGCGGCCCATTTACGAGCAGATTAAAGACGAGCTGCGAAAGCTGATCGTCACCGGTGCGCTGGCGGCGGGGGAAAAGCTGCCGTCGGTGCGGGTGCTGGCAACCCGGCTTAGCATCAATCCCAACACGATTCAGCGTGCCTACAACGATCTGGAGACGGAGGGGTATATCTATTCCGTGCCGGGAAAGGGCAGCTTTGCCGGGGAGCGGGGAAACGCGGACGCCGCCCGCCGGGAGCTGCTGAAGGACAAGGCGCGCCAGCTTTTACGGGAGCTGCGGGTGCTGGGCGTGACCCCGGCGGAGCTTGAGGCGCTGTTGAAGGAGGGAGAAACGACATGATTGAAATTCAAAACGCGGTAAAAACATTTGACGGCTTTGCCGCTCTGGACGGCATTACCCTGACGGTGCCCACCGGCGCGGTATACGGGCTGGTGGGCCCCAACGGCGCGGGCAAGTCAACGCTTTTGCGGTGCCTCAACGGCGTGTACCGGACGGACGAGGGCACGGTAAATATTCAGGGGGAGCCTGTGTGGGAAAATCCGGCGCTGAAGGCGCGGATCGGCTCTATTCCGGATGACTGGCACTATTTTTTGCAGTCCAGCACCCAGGATATGATGAAGCTTTACCGGGGGATTTACCCCACGTTTTCCATGGACCGGTATAAAAAGCTGGGGGACGCGTTTCCCATCGACCCCCGCAAGGCCATCCGGCATCTGTCCAAGGGAATGCAGAAGCAGGCGGCCTTCTGGCTGACCATGAGCTGCATGCCCGACTACCTTCTGCTGGATGAGCCGGTGGACGGTCTGGACCCGGTGATGCGCCGGCAGGTGTGGTCGCTGGTGCTGGACGATGTGGCGGAGCGGGGCACCACGGTGCTGGTTTCCAGCCACAACCTGCGGGAGCTGGAGGACGTGTGCGACCACGTGGGTATTCTGGACCACGGAAAGGTGCTGCTGGAGCGGTCTTTGGAGCAGCTTCAGGACAACATGGTGAAGCTTCAGGTGGTATTCCCCGAGGAGGTGATGGAGGTTCCCACCGGGATTCCGGCACTCCACGCCTCCCGCCTTGGGCGGATTCATACCTTGATTCTGCGGATGAACGCCACGGAGGCGGAGGCGCTGCTGGCGCAATACAATCCTGTGCTGGTGGACGCTGTGCCGCTGACGCTGGAGGAGATTTTCATTTACGAGTTGGGAGGTGCGAACTATGCAGTGAAAGACATTGTCCTCTAAGGGATTGTTCAGCCCCGCCCTGTTCCGCAACGATCTGGTCCGGTTCTGGCCCCTTTGGGCGCTGTATCTGGTGATGTGGCTTCTGATGATGCCTGCGTTCCAATTTTTAGAGCTGTTTGGGCATGGAGGCTGGGGAAACACCGCGGATATGCAGACCTATGCCATGAGCGAGGTGGCAGACATGGTCACCGGCGGAGCGCTGGCCATGAGCGTGGGCTTCGGGTGCCTGTTTGCAATGGCGCTGTTTTCCTATCTCACCGGAACCCGGGCCGTGGGCTTTGTCCACGCCCTGCCCACCCGGAGAGAAGGCCTGTTTCTGACCCATTATCTGGCCGGTGCGGCGGTATTTCTCGGAACCCATGCCCTCACCGCGCTGCTGACGGCTCTGGTCTGGAGCGCCGCCGGGCTGGGGAAGCTATGGATCATTGGGCTGTGGTTCCTGTCTGCAACAGGACAGATGCTGTTCTTTTACAGCTTTACTGTGCTTTGCGCGGCGCTTGCGGGACAGATGCTGGCCATCCCTGTGTTTTACGGGGTGTTTAACTGTTTGGTTTATGGTGTGACGAACCTGATTTGGATGCTGTGCCAGCTTCTGCTGTACGGCTGGACGAACCCCGCTGACCCCGCGCTGGTGGTCTGGCTTACGCCGGTTAACAAGCTGGCCCGGCTTAGCTGGGACCGGTGGAATTATTCCCGCGGCAGCGAGGAGTATTGGCGCATTTTGCAAAGTGGTCTTGGCACCGTGGGGGTTTACGCGCTGGTGGGCGTGATGATGGCGGTCGCGGCGCTGCTGATTTACAGACGCCGCCACAGCGAGTCCGCCGGTGACACCGTGGCCATGAGCTGGGCAAAGCCTGTTTTCCGATACGGCGTGGGCGTGTGCGCCGCCCTGAGCCTGGGACAGCTTCTGTATATCATTCTGTGGGACGCCTTCGGCCGGACAGGGCAATCTACCGTGGCGCTGTTGCTCTGCATGGCAGTTTTGGGTCTTGTGGGCTACTTTGCGGCGGAGATGCTGCTGCAAAAGTCCTTCCACATTCTAAAACGCAGTTGGAAGGGGAGTGTTGCTTTGGCCGCCGCCCTGATTCTGGCGTGCGTGGCGCTTGAACTGGATATTCCGGGCGTTGAGCGGCGCGTTCCCGTGGCGGAGGAGGTACAGAGTGTGGAGTTCCGGCTTTACGGACAGGACTCCGTTTATGGCGACAGCGAGGACCCGGAGATGATTGATCGCTTCCTGACGCTGCATCAAATGCTGGTGGAGGAGCGCCCCACAGACAGCAACTGGGACGAGGACGCGCTCTACGGAAGCGTAAATCTGGACTATACCCTGAAGAACGGTGCGCATCTGCGCAGGAATTATAGCTTTACGATCTCACCCTCGGAGATTGAGGCCCATGCCGCGCTGGCAGAGCAGTTGACCGAGCTTGCGCGGGACCGTGAGGTGTGGCAGGCGTATATGGAGGAGCGGTTCGAGCCGGGCCGCCTCATGACGGTGGAAATGTACCTTGATAGCGAAAACCGCACGCTGACCTTTGAGGGCGATACCGCCCGGGAAATTTTGGCGGCGCTGAAAAAGGACATAGAGGCGGGCCACGCCGGGGCCTATACCTTTGATTCCGAAGGCTGGCAGGCCAATACGTATTCCACAAATCTGTCGTTCTATTACCGTACGCCGGAAGACACGGGCAATGGCGCCTATTATAACGGCAGCAGTTACTCCGAGGACGTGCGGTTTTCCAAGGACTATACCTATCTTCTGGCGGCGCTGGAAAAGGCCGGTGTGGACACGGAGGACCTGATGACGTATCAGAAATACTATGACGGGGACTACGAAAAATACGGAAAAGAGGTGTACTACAAAAACCAGTACACCGAGGAAATTCAAGCAATTCCGGTGCCGGATGACTTGACGCCGGAGATTGCATCCGGAGATGCGGCCGTCATCGGCGGAGCCGACGGACCCACGGCGGTTTACGTCGGCTAAGGCGCGGGAGCGGAAAGCACATGGCTTACAGAGAAAAAAGAAGGCGTCTGAATCCACGGTTTTTTGCGCTGTGCCTGGCGGCGGTCCTTGTGATCGCCGCCGGCGTTTGGATTTGGGGAAAGCTTCGCCCCGGTGTTTCGGCGGCGGCGGTGGTGCTGCCGGACTATGTGACGCAGGAGTTTTTGACGGTGAATCCATGGTCCCGCCCCGGCACGGAGCTGGAGCAGGTGAAGGGAATCGTCATCCACTACGTGGGCAATCCCGGCACCTCGGCGGAAGCCAACCGCAGCTATTTTGAGGGCCTGGAGGACGGACACCTGGAGATTTACGCCAGCGCCCACTTTATTGTGGGGCTGGAGGGAGAGGTGCTTCAGTGCATTCCCCTGACGGAGTGGTCCTACGCCTCCAACACCCGCAACGAAGACACCCTTTCCATCGAGGTCTGCCATCCCGACGAGACGGGGGAGTTCCTCCCCGTGACCTATGACCGGGTGGCGGAGCTGACGGCGTTTTTGTGCGACGCGTTCGGACTGACCTCCAAGGACGTTTTACGCCATTACGATGTATCGGGAAAGAACTGCCCCAAGTATTATGTGGAAAACGAGGATGCGTGGCAGGCCTTTTTGACACAGGTGGACCGGGGCATTGGGTTGCTGGAAAAAGAAAGAGCGGAAAAAGAGGCGCAAGGCTGAAACTTTTTCCCTCTGGGAACCGTCATATCAATCAAGAAGACGGCGGATAGGGAACTCCGCCTTGAAATTGTGTGCGGGGCGGCGGAAGCCGCAGATAAGAAGAAGGGAGCTTTCCGAATGGAAGCCACAAGAAATGCCGGACTCTGGCGCGTATGGGTAGACACCGTGAACCGTATTGTCTCCTTCCACGAGGCGGAGGGCTTCCGGCCCATTGAATTTCGCAGCCGGGAGATGTTTTTGTCCTGCGTGGACGAGTACACGGGCAAGCATTACCGATACCAGTGATAAAGGAACGCTTTGCGTTCCTGTTTGCCGGGGGCTTGCTGCCTGTCAATTGCGGGCGGCAGGCCCTTTGGCGTTGCATCCGGGAAAACCGGGCCGCCTTCCGGGGAATTTCCGACTTGACAAATTGGCGGCGGCGGTTATAATAGTATTGAAAAATTGAATAGTTGGCGTGGATAAGGACGAGTAAGACCCAACCTCTGCACAGAGAGCGGCCCATTTTGGTGGAAGGGCTGCCGGCGGACGGGACCTGAAAATCACCTTGGAGCCTCCTGCTGAAAGACGACGCGAGTAAGTGTGGACGTGTGACGACGTTACCCGTCGGCCTGTGCATGCAGGCTGTGAGCGGCTTTTTCCCGCAAGGGAGGAGCAACGAGAGTGGTACCGCAGAAGTATTTTAAACGCTTCTGTCTCTTTAGGAGACAGGGCGTTTTTTATTTTGTCTGAAAGGGGATCCTAAAGTAAGTGAACTGTCCAAAGTGCGGCCGAGAGATGGAATCCGGAATCATGTATACCGAGAAATACGGTTACTGGACGCAGCAGGAGAAGCTGCCGGTTTTTCGCGCGCCCAAAGACAGGGTGCTGCTCAGAGCGCCGGGGGATGACTCCGCGAGCGGATTCGATATTATTCCGTTTCATGATTTCCCCGGAACGATGCTGTGCCGCGCCTGTAAGATTGCCGTTTTTGAATACAACTGATGTTAAATATTTTTGATTGATTATAATTAGGAGGAATTTCCATGGACTATAACAAGACCATCAATCTGCCCAAGACCGACTTCCCCATGCGGGCGGGCCTGCCCAAGCGGGAGCCGGAGATGCTCAAGCGCTGGGAGGATATGGACCTCTACAACGAGCTTTTGAAAAAGAACGAGGGAAAGCCCCTGTTTAACCTCCACGACGGCCCTCCGTTTTCCAACGGCGACCTGCATATGGGCCACGCCCTGAATAAGGCCATCAAGGACTTTATCACCCGGTCCTACGCCATGCGGGGCTATTACACCCCCTATATCCCCGGCTGGGATAACCACGGCATGCCCATCGAGTCCGCCATCATCAAGCAGAACAAGCTGGACCGCAAGTCCATGAGCGTGCCGGAGTTCCGCTCCGCCTGCCATGAGTTTGCGGACCGGTATGTGGACGTGCAGCGCAAGGGATTTCAGCGCATGGGCGTCATTGGCGACTGGGAGCACCCCTATAAGACCATGGCCCCGGAGTTTGAGGCCGACGAGGTGCGGGTCTTTGGCAAGATGTATGAAAAGGGCCACATCTATAAGGGCCTTAAGCCTGTGTACTGGTGCCCCCACGACGAGACGGCGCTGGCCGAGGCGGAGATTGAGTATCAGGACGATCCCTGCACCACCGTGTACGTGAAGTTCCCCATGTTTGATGACGGCGGGAAGCTGGGCAAGTTTGACCCCAGCAAGCTGTTTTTCGTTATCTGGACCACCACCATCTGGACCCTGCCGGGAAACCTTGCCATCGCCCTGCACCCCGAGGAGAGCTATGCGCTGGCAAAGGCCCCGGGCGGCGAGGTGTATATCATGGCCGAGGCGCTGGCGGAGAAGGTCATGAAGCTGGGCGGCTTTGAAGAATACGAGATCGTGGAGACGCATCCCGGCGCGTTCTTTGAAAATATGCTGGCGAAGCATCCCTTCCTTGACAAAACCAGCCGCCTGCTGCTGGCGGACTATGTTACCATGGACTCCGGCACCGGCTGCGTCCACACCGCTCCCGGCTTTGGCGCGGACGACTATGAAACCTGCCGCCGGTATGGCATGGACATGGTGGTGCCCGTAGACGATCAGGGCCGCCACACAGATTATGCCGGAAAGTACGCCGGGATAAAGACCGAGGAATCCAACCCCGTGATTCTGGCGGACATGAAGGAGAGCGGCGCCCTCTTTGCCCGGGAGGACATCGTGCACAGCTATCCTCACTGCTGGCGCTGCAAGGGACCCATCATTTTCCGGGCCACCCCCCAGTGGTTCTGCTCTGTGGATTCCTTTAAGGAAGAGGCATTTGCCGCCTGCGAGGAGGTGCGCTGGGTCCCCGAGTGGGGTCTGGAGCGCATCAAGTCCATGGTGCGGGAGCGCAACGACTGGTGCATCTCCCGCCAGCGCAAATGGGGCCTGCCCATCCCGGTGGTATACTGCAAGCACTGCGGAAAGCCTGTTGCCACGGAGGAATCCATCGAGTCCATTGCCACTGTTTTTGAAAAGGAAGGCTCCAACGCCTGGTTTGCCAAGGACGCGACCGAGCTGCTGCCCGCCGGGTTTGCCTGCCCCCACTGCGGGGCCGCCGAGGGCTTTGACAAGGAGGAGGATACGCTGGACGGGTGGTTCGACTCCGGCTCCACCCACTTTGCCTCCATGCAGAGGGATCAGGGCTTCTGGCCCGCCACTATGTATCTGGAGGGGTTGGACCAGTATCGCGGCTGGTTTCAGTCCTCGCTGCTGGTGGCCGTGGGCGCTCTGGGCCGGGGCGCGCCGTTTAAGGAGTGCGTGACCCACGGCTGGACCGTGGACGGCGAGGGCAAGGCCATGCACAAGTCGCTGGGCAACGGCATGGACCCCGCCGAGATTTTTGAAAAATACGGCGCGGACCTGCTGCGCCTATGGGCTGCGTCGGCGGACTATCATGTGGACGTGCGCTGCTCCGACGAGATTTTCAAGCAGCTCAGCCAGAATTACCTGAAGTTCCGCAACACCGCCCGGTATTGCCTTGGCAATCTGGACGGGTTTAACCCCGACGACCTGGTTCCCGCGGACGAGATGGAAGAACTGGACCGCTGGGCCGTCACCCGGCTCAACGCCCTGACGGAAAAGTGCCTGAAGGCCTATGACGACTATGAGTTTTTGGTAGTGACCCATGCGGTGAACGACTTCTGCGTGGTGGAGCTGTCCAACTTCTATCTGGATATCATTAAGGATCGGCTGTACTGCGAGGAGGCGGGCGGCAAGCGCCGCCGCAGCGCCCAGACCGCCCTGTTCCTGATTCTGGATACCATGACCAAGCTGATGGCCCCCGTTCTGGCCTTTACCTGCGACGAGATTTGGCAGGCCATGACCCACCGGGCCGGGGACGATGAGCGCAACGTGCTGCTCAACGAAATGAACGGGTCCTTTGCGGACTATGCGCTGGGCGACAAGGCTATGGAGCGCTGGGAGACGATTGTCCGCCTGCGGGATGATGTGAACGCGGTTTTGGAAACCGCCCGTGCCGATAAGAAGATCGGCAAGGCGCTGGAGGCCCGCGTCTCCCTCCACGCGGACGACGACGCGGCGGCGCAGGCGCTGATGGCGACTGTGGGCGTGAGCCTTGCCGAGGCGTTTATTGTCTCGGATTGCAGCATTACCACCGCCGAGCCTGCGGCGGAAGCCACCGTGGGCAAGGGGACCAATTTCCCGGGCCTCACCGTGGAGGTGGGCAGGGCCGCCGGCGCCAAGTGCGAGCGGTGCTGGATGCAGTCTCCCAAGGTGGGTGAGAATCCCGACCATCCCACTCTCTGCCCACGCTGCGCCAGCGTGGTTTCCAAGCTGCCCCGGTTTTGAGACGGATAAAAGCTTTTAAAGAAGGCCGCGCCGGAGGAATTTCCTCCGGCGCGGCGCTTTGTATTTTATTTGAATTCCCGTCAAAATGCTGACGTGAAGATTCTGAAAGAGGTCTGTTTATTTAACGCTCCTCCGCTTCGGCGGCCACGGCGGCGTTGTACAGCTCGTTCCGGGAAAGGCCCGTGGCCTCGGCCACCTGCCGCACGGCCTCCTTCATCCGCAGGCCCCGGTCTTTCAGCTCCAGCACCTGACGGACGCCCTCCTCCGGCGTAATTTCCGTCTCTGCCGAGGGGGCCGCCCCCTCCAGCACGAGGACATATTCCCCACGGGGGCTGTTCTCCCGGTAGTGAGACACGGCTTCCCCCAGGGTACAGCGCATCGTCTCCTCGTGGAGCTTGGTCAGCTCCCGGCACAGGGCAATTTTCCGCTCCGGGCCGAAAAAGGCGCACAAGTCGTCCAGCGTGGTGCGCAGTTTGTGGGGCGCTTCGTGAAACAGCATGGTGCGGCGTTCGTTTTGCAGGGAGGAAAGATGCTCCCGCCGCTCCTTTTTGTTGGTGGAGAGAAAGCCCTCGAAGGTAAATCGCCCCGTGGGCAGACCGCTCACCGCCAGCGCGTTCACCGCCGCGCAGCAGCCGGGAATGGCCAGGATCTCCACGCCCTGCTCCGCGCAAAGGCGCACCAGTTCTTCTCCCGGGTCGGAGACGGCGGGCGTGCCCGCGTCTGTCACCAAAGCGCAGCTTTCTCCCGCCAGCAGACGGTTTAAAATGGACTGCCCGGCGGAGACATGGCTGTGGGCATGATAACTCACCATTGGGCGCTTGATTTCAAAGTGGTTCAGCAGCTTCACGGAGACGCGGGTATCTTCGGCGGCAATGAAATCCACCGCTTTCAGCGTCTCCACCGCCCGGGAAGAAAAGTCGCCCAGATTCCCGATGGGCGTGGCGACCAGATACAGCGTTCCGCTCATGGCGTGTTCTCCTTTTGTTCAGGTGTTCGGAAATAGGCGGCGGCATATTCCGCCGAGGGCATACCGGACGCATCCGTCAGGCACAAAGGCGGCCCAATAGCAAGGCCGGGCTTGCCGCCCCGGCGGGCCTCCACCAGCAAAAGAGACGGCGCGGCTTCCGGACGGGATTCTACCATCCGCAGTCGCTTTGGCTCCAGTCCGTTTTCCCGCAGGGCGCAGAAAATATCACACAGCCGCTCCGGGCGGTGCACCAGACAAAAAGCGCCGCCCCAGCGCAGCAGATACGCCGCCGCGCGGCATAAATCCAAAAGGGTGCAGTCCGTTTCGCTGCGCGCCGTCCGCCTTGCCGGGAGTGGGGCGGCCGCGCCGCTGCCGTCCAAAAAATAAGGGGGATTGGAGACGCACAAATCGAAGCTCTCGGCGGGTAAAAGCTCCCGAATCTGCCGAATATCGCCCCGCAGGGTCCGCAGACGGTCCCCAAGGCCGTTTTCCGCCGCCGTCATGTCGGAAAGCGCGGCGGCATGAGGCTGAATTTCAACGCCGGTGATATGCAATTCCCGCTGCCGCTGGAGAAGGAGCAGGCCCAGAAGCCCCGTCCCGCTGCCCAAATCACACACCCGCAGACCAGGACGCAAAAGGGGGAAGCTACCCAGTAAAAAGCTGTCGGTGCCGGGCTTGTGGGCGCGCTCGTCCCAGCAAAAGCGCACGCCCCCGGGGCGCAAGCTGTCCCATTGCTCCACGGTCGCGCCCCCCTCCCGGCTGATATACTTCTATTATACGGCAAAGCGCCTTATCGCGCAAGGCATGCAATTGGGCATAATAAAAGCGCCACAGATTTTCTGTGGCGCTTTTATGTACGAACCCTTTTATTCGCCGGGAACAATGGCGCTGCTGGGGCAGGTATCGCTGCAAGCACCGCAGTCCAGGCAAGCACCGGCGTCGATCACATAGGAATCATCACCCTGGCTGATAGCACCGGCGGGGCAAACATCCGCGCAGGAGCCGCAGCTTACGCAGGCAGAAGTAATCTTGTAAGCCATGGAAAAGCACCTCCATAAAATTAGTAAACTTATTGTAGCACACGTTAAAAAAAAAGCAAGCGTTTTTGCAAAAAGCATATTGGAAATTTAGGAGGTTTGTTGTGTATAACCGCGTTTTTTGTAACTTTTTAGAGAGATTGGCCGGTGTTTACAATTTCTTTTCAATTTGGTCAAAGAAAGTCAAAAAACACCCCTTGACATTTTTACGGACGGTGCTATACTACGTATCAAATAAAGGTTAAAGAAAGTCAAAGTCAAAATTAACGTAAGGCGTTATGAGAAAATGAACGTAAGAGAAAGGGGCGAATTCAGTGGGCATTTCCGATTTGATCGCAAGCTTCCTGCAGGAGAGCCTGAACGAGGCCGACGGCGGAGTGCTGGAGGTGCAGAGAAGCGATTTGGCCCAGCGGTTTAACTGCGTGCCAAGCCAGATTAACTACGTAATGAGCACCCGGTTTTCTCCCGAGCACGGCTACATTGTGGAAAGCCGCCGGGGGGGCAACGGCTATATCCGGATCACCCGGGTGCGCATGGACCGGCAGACGCTGCTGATGCATGTGATTAACTCCGTGGGCAACCGGCTGGATTTCCCCTCGGCAAGGGCGATTTTGAGCAATCTGGTGTCCTCCGGAGCGCTGGAGGACAGCGTGGGGGAGACGCTGCTGACCTGTATGGACGACCGGGCGCTGGGGGCCGTGCCCCGAGAGCTGCGGGATTCCGTTCGGGCCGATCTGATGAAGCAGGTTTTGATTCATCAGGTGGAGTGATTTCCCTTATTTCCGCGCGCAAGCGAAGAGGCTGCGCGCAGTACAAACTGTTTTCAATGATGATTTATATAGACTTGAGGAGGAAACAATTATGAAATGCGAACATTGTGGAAAGAATGAAGTCAACTTCGTTTATGAGAGCAACGTGAACGGGCATGTGGAGAAAGCCCATCTTTGCAGCGAGTGCGCCGAAAAGCTGGGCTATACCCAGGCGGTGGCGGCACACAACCGCAGAATGATGCAGAGCTTTTTTGACGGCGGACTGCTGGACAGCTTTTTCAGCCCCCGGGCCTCTCTGCTGGGACCGTCCCTTTTCGGGGAAGACATTTTTGACGATTTCTTCCGCCAGATGCCCGCGCTGGGCGCGGCTCCCGTACAGCCGCAGGAGGTCCGGGAAAAGCCTCTGGTGGAGGAGAAGGAACAGGCGTATTTTGCGAAAATGCGCCAGTTGAACGCCCTGCGTCTGGAGCAGAGAGCCGCCGTGCTGCGGGAGGATTTTGAAAAGGCCGCCCAGCTTCGGGACCGGATTCGGGGGCTGGAACAGGAAAAGCCGCAGGACCATGAGCCTGCCAAGGATCAGGCGCCGCCCAAGGCGGAATAACAAGGACGTTCCTTTGAAAGGGGAGAAAAATAATGAATGAGACGAGATTCAGCCCCAGAGCCGAAGAGACCCTGCGGCTGGGACAGGAGGCGGCGGGCGAGCTGGGCCACGGCTATGTGGGGACCGAACATCTTCTGCTGGGCCTTTTAAGAGAACCGAACGGCACGGCCCACGGCGTACTGGAAACCGCCGGGCTGACCGACGGCATGATTGTGGAAATTATCAAAAAGAGCGTGGGGGCGGGGCTGCCCGGCGGCAACCCCGCCCAGGGGCTTACTCCCCGCGCCAAGCGGGTGGTGGAGCTGGCTGTGGAGGACGCGGCCAGAGGCGGCTATAACTTTGTGGGTACCGCCCATCTGCTGGCGGGCCTTTTACGGGAAGGGAACAACATGGCGGTGCGCATCCTGCGGACCGCTGGGATGGACGCCAAACAGCTCTATACCGCCCTGATGCAGAAAATGAACGAGGCCCCCCGCGCACAGGGCCGGGAGGGAACCCGGCCCGCCGGAGGCGTCCGGGACGACAGTCAGGACAAAACCCTGCGGGAGTTTACCCGGGACCTGACCGCAAACGCCCGGGCGGGAAAGCTGGACCCGGTGATCGGCCGGGACGCGGAGATTCAAAGAGTGATCCAAATCCTGTCCCGCCGGACGAAGAACAACCCCGTTCTGATCGGCGAGCCCGGCGTTGGAAAAACCGCCATCGCCGAAGGGCTGGCCCGGAAAATCGCGCTGGGCGACGTGCCCGACGAGCTGCTGGATAAGCGGGTCCTCTCGCTGGACCTCTCCGGCATGGTGGCTGGGACCAAATACCGGGGCGAGTTTGAAGAGCGCATCAAAAAGGCGCTGGACGAAGTGAAACGGGACGGCGACGTCATTCTCTTTATCGACGAGCTGCACACCATTGTGGGCGCGGGCAGCGCCGAGGGCGCAGTGGATGCCGCCAACATCATTAAGCCCGCGCTGGGCCGTGGCGAAATCCGCTGCCTTGGCGCCACCACGCTGAACGAGTACCGCCAGTATATCGAAAAGGACGCGGCTTTGGAGCGGCGGTTCCAGCCTGTTCAGGTGGGCGAGCCGACGCAAGAGGCCAGCCTTGAAATTCTCAAGGGGCTGCGCAAGCGGTACGAGCAGCACCACAAGCTGAAAATTACCGACGAGGCCCTCTCCGCCGCGGTGGAGCTGTCCTCCCGGTATATCAACGACCGGTTTTTGCCCGACAAGGCCATCGATCTGATGGACGAGGCCTCCTCGCGGGTGCGGATGGAGGAAGAGGAACCCTCCGAGGAGCTGAAAAGCCTGGAGGAGAAAATTGCGGCTCTGCAAAAGGACAAAACCGCCGCTGTGGCGGCGCAAGACTATGAAAAGGCCGCCCAGCTCCGTGATATCGAAAAAGATTATCAGGAGCAGGCGGAGCTGGAGCGGGACAAACGCCGCAGAAACAGCTCCTCTCACCGCCCCGTACGGGCGGAGGACGTGGCCGCTGTGGTGGCGGAGTGGACGGGAATCCCCGTCACCCGCCTGACGGAGGACGAGGGCGCCCGATTGCTGCGGATGGAGGACGAGCTCCACGAGCGGGTGGTGGGCCAGAGAGAGGCTGTGGCGGCTGTGGCAAGGGCCATTCGCCGGAGCCGGGTAGGGTTGAAGGACCCCAAGCGGCCCATCGGTTCCTTCCTGTTCCTCGGCCCCACGGGCGTGGGCAAAACCGAGTTGAGCAAGGCTCTGGCAGAGTCCATGTTCGGCGACGAAAAGGCTATGATCCGCATAGATATGTCCGAGTATATGGAGCGGCACACCGTTTCCCGCCTGATCGGCTCTCCCCCCGGCTACGTGGGCCACGAAGAGGGCGGACAATTGACGGAAAAGGTCCGCAGAAAGCCCTATTCCGTGGTGCTGTTTGATGAGATTGAAAAGGCCCACGAGGACGTGTGGAATATCCTTCTGCAAATCCTTGAAGACGGGCGCATCACCGATTCCCAGGGCCGCACCGTGGACTTTAAAAACACCGTCATCGTCATGACCAGCAATGTGGGCGCGTCCAGCATTACCTCGGCGGGAAACCGGCTGGGCTTTGACAGCGGCGCGGCCGTGAACGACGAGGCGGGGGCCTATGAAAAGGCCCGCGAGCTGGTGCTGGATGAGCTGCGGCGCACCTTCCGTCCCGAGTTTTTGAACCGGATTGACGATATCATTGTCTTCCATCGCCTGACGCAGGGGGATATCACCGAAATCGCCCGCCGGATGCTGAGGGCCACCGAAAAGCGCATGTCCGCAATGGGCGTGAAGCTGGAAGCGGACGACGCGGCGGTGGAGGCACTTGCCAAGGAGGGGTTCGACCCCAAATACGGCGCGCGGCCCCTGCGCCGGGCCATTCAGAGCAAGGTGGAGGACGCCGTGGCAGAGCAATTGCTCAGCGGGGGCCTTAAATCCGGCGACACGGCCCATCTCAGCTATACGGATGAAAAGCTCTGCGTGCACAAGTAATATTTGAACCCGCACAAAACAGCGGGGGGCGGTCATGCGGCCGTCTCCCGCTGTTTTGTGCGTACAGGACCTTGTGATTCATCGGTTTTATGATCCGGTATTTTAAATGCGAAGTCCTATAAACGGTTTCGGTCCGCCCGGCTGATGCCGGGCGGACCGAGTGATTTCTGAAACGCGGCGTTTTAACCGTAAAGCCGGGGCAATCGCGTTTTGGCTTACCCGGCTAAGACTGGAAAAGCCGGAAAATCCCTTAAACGGGGGCCTGCGCGGCGGTGGCGGGCGTCTGCTCCGCCTGCGTCCCGTCGGGTTCCGAAGCGTCCGTCTGGGCGGGCGGCAAAACCGACTCCGCCGTTTTGCCCTCTGCCGTCACGCTGCCCGCCGTGAGAATACTGCCCTCGCTGCCTGCGGTATAGGTGACACGCACCCGGTCGCCCACGTTGAGAATCACCGCCAGAGGATTTTTTGCCGCGCTGACGGCGTAGAACGTGTCCGCTCCCTCCAGCCGCAGGAAGTAATAGCTGTTTCCGTCCATCACCGCCGAGCGGATTTCTGCCAAAACGCCCGCGATCTCCTGCTGGTCGGAGGGGACCACCTCCGCCTGATCGTTGTCAATCAGCTTGTTGTCCGCCAGAGCCGTGCGGTAGTTGATTTCGCATTCCGCCAGCGTGGACCCGGTGGCCACAATCTGATACTGCTGGACGTTGACCATGGCATACATCTTCACCAGACCGTCCGCGCCCTTCAGTGCCATGAAATAGGTGGGCTGCTCGGCAATGTTCAACAGCAGGGGGAACGTGGCCTGATAGTTCATCTGCTGAACCTTGCTCTGGGCGGAGCCTTGGGCGGAATACTCCGTGGCCCCCGCGATGGAGTAAAAATGCGTCTCCTTGGTCCGTTGATTGCACAGCAAAAAGCCGATAATGGACTCGTCGGAGGTGACGGAGGTGACGCCGGTGTACATATACACGTCGTCTCCGATTGCAATATAGTTATAGCCGTCGGTGGTCTGGGTCACGTTGCGCTGACCGAAAATGGAGTTGAGAAAACCGTTGTGATAGCTGCCGTAGTAGTCATATTGCTGCATCACCAGCTCGCTGTTGTACACCCGGTCCACCCAGGTGGGGACATTTTCGTAATACGTGCTCTCGCCGGTGATGGCGTTGGTGAGCACCGCGCCATGGATATCCACGCCGCCAAACAGGCCGATGGTTTTCACAATGCGGGCGCTGACCCAATAGGGAACGCCCTCCTCGTCAATCTCGAACACCGGCGTGTCAAACATCATGGTGGGGAACTGGAACCGCAGATGCCGGTTCAGGTTGCGGCCAAAATGCTCCGCCACGGTGTATTTCATGCCTTCGGGAAGCCGGATTACATCGGCGTCCTGCGTCACCATGTCGATAATAATATAAGCCGGCAGGCCCTGCGCCCGGTTGGTAAACCATTTAATGATATCGCCATAGGCCAGAGAGGTAACGCGGACAGGGCGGCCCCGGTAGTTAATCTGGGTATAGGTGCTGAGAATCTCGAACTGGGAAACCATGTCCGCCAGTTCGCCAAGCTTCCGGTTGCCCAGCAGCGCGGCAGAGTCCGCGTCCAGCATGGGAATCTGATCGTAGGAGATCTCGTCCACATCCTGGGCAAAATCCCCCGTCTGAATTGGGAGCAGCTCACTGTAACTCTTGGCCCGAATGACCACCCAGCCCGCAAGAGAGCCCACCGCCGTCACGATAATCATGGCCAGCGCCAAAGAAAAGGGAACCGTGCACTGCTTTTTTACAAAATGGAAGTAACCCTTCGCCCCTTCGCCCTGAAAACCCGAGGTGAGCACGGCGCAGCCGCAGTATACCGCGCAAAGCAGGAATAAAAACACATAAAGTTCCTGGCTTTGGAAATTCAGCGCGGGCAGGTTCACATAAAAGTAAGCCAGGCCCACCGCCAGCGTCACCAGCAGATTGATCAGCACACGGGTAAACCGGTTGCCCACGGACTTGCGGGGTTTACGTTCCTTTTTAGGCCGCCGAGTAAATGGCGGGGGAGGGGCCTCGTTTCCGCCGCCCTGAGGTCCGCCGAAGCCCCCAAAGCCGCTGGGGTCAAAGCCGTTTCCGGGTGTAAAATTGATGTGAAAAGGCATATTTGGTTGGCCCTCCTTGTAATTTTTGCCTATTTTACAGTTTCTTGTATTGTATGTCAAATATGAAAATAAATCAACCTGTTCTGTTTTCAGGGCGGTATTTCTTTGGAGTTGTAAAAACTGCACAAAAATTCCCCCGCAATTTTTGCCATCCATTGTTCTCCTGATTGAATTGTGACTTGTCTTTTCCTTCATATCCCTATATAATGAATCTATTCAAT
>JAEWML010000225.1 GCA_023393155.1 Bacillota bacterium | reverse complement strand
CCCGGAAGTCCTTGGTGCTGGTGTCCTTGCTGCGCAGGATGGTCAGCTTGTGCTGAAGCAGGGGATGGTTTAGAATGTGGATGTTGTCGTTCATGTTGCGTTCTCCTTCTTTATTCTGTCTCGCAGCCGCTCCGCCTGAGCGGGACGCAGATATACGGGGGATAGGTTTTGGGCCGTGGTCAGCGCGCCCGCTTCGGCCAGCTCTCCGGCGGCTAAGGCCACGCCCACGGCGTGCTGGTGAAGAAGCCTTGCGGGGGCCAAGGCGCAGGAAATTCCCGCTTCCTCCAGCGCCCGCCGGCACAGCGCGCCGCCGTCGCCCACGGCAATGAGCGGGCGGGAGTCGCCGCGCAGCTCTTCGGCCAAATCCGCAAGGCCGATGGCCCGGTCCTCGCACAGACGGGTGAGCTTACCGTCCTTCGCCTCGAACAGGGCGTTGTAGACTTGCGCACGGCGGGCGTCCATAGCGCAGACAATCAGGCCATTTATATGGCTCAGCCCCAGCGCCATGGCGTACAGCGTGGAAACGCCTGCGGCCGGAAGATTTGCGGCGAAGGCCAGCCCCTTGGCGGCGGCCACGCCGATGCGGATGCCGGTAAAGGACCCCGGCCCGGCGGCCACGGCAATCAGGCCTAGATCAGCCACGCTTAAATCCGCGTTTTTCAGTAAAGATTCCACCATGGGCATCAGGGTCCGGCTGTGGGTCAGCCCGGTGTTCTGATAGCAGGAGGCCAGCACCTGCCCGTCCTCCGTCACGGCGGCGGAGCACGCCTTGGCGGAGGTTTCCAGCGCTAAAATTTTCAAAAGCCGTCCACTCCCTCCACCGTAATGCCGCGCCAGCCATCGCTCTCCGGGCGGAGGGAAAAGCGCACCCACACCGTATCCTCCGGCAGTGCGTCTTCCACCCGCTCGCTCCACTCCACGGCGCACACGCCGCCCCGGCCCGGGTAATCCTCCCAGCCGATGTCAAACAGCGCGTCGGAGTCCGGCAGGCGGTACATGTCGAAGTGAAACAGAGGAATGCGGCCCTCGTACTCGTTGACAATGGTGAAGGTGGGGCTTGTGACCCGGACCTGACAGCCAAGTCCCCGGGCGAGCCCCCGGGTAAACGCCGTTTTTCCCATGCCCAGCTCTCCCTGAAAGGCCAGCACGGTTCCCGGCGCCAGACGCTTTCCCAGCGCCTCGCCAAGGGCCTCCGTCTCGGCCTCGCTGTGGGACAGATACTCCATTTTTCCGCCTCCTTTCCCGGGCGCCGCCCCACAATTTCCGGCCACAGCCGGAAATGCGGTAGACGTACCCTAAAAAATTACCGGAAATAGTATAGCACAGTTTTTCCTCCGTGTAAAAACAAATTTCATTGGTTTACACGCCGCATCTCCTGTGGTATACTATATACTCTATAAAATCACGGTTTTTCTGATAGGAGCTGCCATGTTCAACCGTCTTCGCGCCACACTGTCCGATTTTTTCCAGCAGGCCGATTTGGTGCTGTTGGGGCTTTGCTGCGGGTGCACCCTGTTTGGCATGGTGCTCATCTCCAGCGCCACCCGCTACATGGGAACGGGAGTGATGATCCGCCTCGTGGGCGTGCAGGGCGTGGCCATGCTGATTGGTCTGGGTGCCTACGTGCTGCTGTCCATGGTGAATGTGGAGCTTTTGGTAAAGCACTGGAAGCTGATTCTGGCGGCCAGCGTGGTGCTTTTGCTGCTGCTGCGAACGCCTTTGGGCGTCACCCGCAACGGAAACCGGGCGTGGCTGGAGATTCCCCACGTGCCTTTTTCCATCCAGCCGGCGGAGGTGGTGAAGATTGCCTTTATCATTCTTTTGTCCAAGCAGCTTGAATGGGTCAAGGAGCGGCGGCGGGAGCTGAAGAGCCTTGGCAGCGTGGCGGGGCCCACGGGCCACCTCCTGTTTATGGTGGGGCTGATTTACGTGGTATCCAGCGACATGGGAAGCGCGCTGGTTTATGTGTTTATTTTCGTATGCGTCGCGCTGGTGGCAGGGGTTGCGTGGCGGTGGTTTATTCTCGGCGGCGGCTGCATGACGGCGGGGGTTTTGGCGCTGTATTTTATGGGAAAGCTGCCCTCCCACATGGCGGACCGGTTCCATGTTCTGTTTGACCACAGCTTTGACCCGCGGGGCGTGGGCTGGCAGCAGACCCGCGGGCTGCTGGCGCTGGGCAGCGGCGGCTGGTTTGGGCAGGGGCTGTTTCAGGGGACCCAGACCCAGGCGGGCCTGGGCGCTCTGCCGGAGCGGCACACGGACTTTATCTTCGCCATGATCGGCGAGGAGCTGGGCTTTTTTGGGTGTCTCTTGGTAATTGTATTGCTGACGGCCATCATCCTGCGCTGCCTGTGGGTGGCGCGTCGGGCCACCACGGACTATGCGCGGCTGGTGTGCGTGGGCATCGCGGGAATGCTGATTTTTCAAACGGTGGAGAACATCGGCATGTGCCTGTTCGTCATGCCCGTCATCGGGCTGACGCTGCCTTTTATCAGCTACGGAGGCTCTTCCATTGTCACGCTGTACACCGCCATGGGCATCGTTTCCGGCGTGAAAAAGCGGGCGCTGATGAACTGGAACCGATAGCCGCCGTGATTTATTAAAGGAAAAAGAGGTCCCCGCGCTCCGCACAAGCGGAGCGCGGGGACCTTTCCCGTCCGGAGCGTTTTGGCGGGGGCACCCGAGCCGAAACCGTTGCGGGAAACGACAGAAAAAGGCGGCGAAGCATGGACTTGGGGAGCAAAATGTGAAAGCGGCGCGGCGGCAAGCCCACCGCTTTCCGCTTTGCAGAAGGGATCCAAAGATGGAGCCGGGATTTTCATCAAAACCCTTTATTCTTAAAAGAAAAAAACTGGAAAATTTGGGGTTGCAATTTTATTTTGGCTGTGCTATACTTCCGAATATGAAAATCGTTCTCAATTTGAAAGGAGCCTTACATTGAAGATAAACATGTTGAAGCTGCTGGCGGCGGTGTCCGCCGCAGCGGTGTTGGCCGGCTGCGGCGCGACGGGGGGCGCCGCGCAAAGCGCGGGAAGCGCAGCCTCTTCTCAGGGACAGGAGGCGAAACTGCGGGTGACGACCACCGTATTCCCCGCGTATGACTTTGCCCGGGCCGTGTGCGGCGATCTGGCGGAGGTAACGCTGCTGCTGCCGCCCGGGGCGGAGAGCCACAGCTACGAGCCTACGCCAAAGGATATTGTGAACGTGGGAAACAGTGACCTGTTTTTGTATCTGGGCGGCGAGTCCGACACCTGGGTGGAGACGCTTTTGAAGACCGTGGACGACGGCGTAAGCCGCATGAAAATGATGGACTGCGTGGAGCTGAAGGAAGAGGCTGAAATCGAGGGCATGACCGCCGAGGAGGGCCACAGCCACAGCGGAGACGACCATGACCACGACGGGGATGCGCATGACGAAGACGCCCAAAACCCCGATGAAGATGCTCACGCGCAGGATGTGGACGAGCACGGGCAGGTTTTGGAGTACGACGAGCACGTATGGACCTCCCCGGTAAACGCCGCCGCCATCACCACTGCCATCGGCGAGAAAATGGCGGAGCTGGATCCGGCGCACGCGGAAACCTATCGGGCGAATGCGGCGGACTACACGGAAAAGCTGATGGCGCTGGACAAGGAGTTTGGGGACTTTTTTGATACGGTTTCCAATAAAACCATGGTGTTTGGCGACCGCTTCCCCTTGCGGTACTTTGCGGATGAATACGGCATCAACTGCTATGCCGCCTTTCCTGGATGCAGCACCCAGACCGAACCCTCCGCCGCCACCATCGCGTTTTTGACGGAGAAGGTGAAGGAAGAAGGACTCGAAACGGTGTACTACATCGAGTTTTCCAACCATCTGGTGGCGGACAGTATCGCGGAGGCCACCGGTGCTAAGACCGCGCTGTTCCATAGCTGCCACAATGTTTCCAAGGCGGAGATGGACGCGGGCGCCACCTATCTCACGCTGATGGAGGGAAATCTGGAAACGCTGAAAACCACAATGAAGTAAAAAAGACCGCCGGGAGACAGCTTTGTCTCCCGGCGGTGTGCTTTGTCAGTTCTGCACTTCTGCGTCTGATGGGATCGGCAGCAGGCGGGTCATGTCCTCCGGCAGCGGCGCGAAAAGCTCCAGTGGTCGGCCGGTGATGGGATGGGTCAGCGCCATCCGGTAAGAGTGAAGGGCCGGGCGGGCGATGAGGTCCGGGTCCTCCGTGCCGTAGAGCCAGTCCCCCGCCAGAGGGCAGCCCACCGCCGCCATGTGGACCCGAAGCTGGTGGGTGCGCCCCGTTTCGGGAAGCAACCGCAGAAGGGACAAACCGTTCCGCGTCTCCAAAACCTGATACCGGCTGACGGCGGCCTGCCCGTCGGAGCGGACGGTGCGGCGCACGGCGGAGGCTTCGTCCCGCCCGATGGGCAGGTCGATCACTCCCTCCGGCGGCTGGGGGATCCCCGCGCACACGGCCCGGTATTCCCGGAAAAATCCCCCGGTGTGGAGCGTTTTGCGCAACAGGTCATGGATGTGGCCGCTTTTGGCAACAGCCATCAGACCCGTGGTTCCTTTGTCTAGGCGGTTTACCGCGTGGAAAATGAAATCTGTTCCGCGGAAATAGGCCAGCGCCCCCGCCACGGTGGGGGTGTCCGGCAGAAAATTGGATACGTGGGCCGTCATGCCCGCAGGCTTATTGACAACCAAAAGATGCTCGTCCTCCCAAACCACCGGCAGGGGCCACGGACCCGGCACAGGTGCCTCCCTCTGCTGGCGGACATCCCCGCTCTCGGCGCTCACCGTGTCGCCCGGAGAAAGGACGAAGGTGGTGCGGGCGGGCCGCCCGTTCACCAGAATGCCGCCCTCCGCGCGGGTCAGGCGGGAAATGGCGTGGGAAGAAAAATGCAGCTTCTGCTTTAAAACATGGCGGACGGTCAGACCGGCCTCCCCCTCCAAGACGCGGTGAGAGACATAGGGCACGGCTTGCGCTCCTTTCTTCCTGCGGCATAAACTCCGCCATGGGGTAATCGTGATATTGCCGCGCGGCGGGGAAATACGGCTGAAAGCTAATAAATGAATGCTTTTCATTATTTTAGCACACGCCAGACGGCAGGGCAAGCTGCTCCCGGCTTGCGCGATGGGGCCGGGTGTAGTAAAATGGAGAAGAAAACAAACGGCGCGGGCCGTATGCCCGGGCCTTGAAGGAGGACCCTATGCTGATCTCGGCGGAACGGCTGTCTATCAACTTCGGCGGCAGGCAATTGCTGGAGGATGTGAATTTTTACCTGAACGAGGGTGACAGGGTGGGCGTCATCGGCGTGAACGGAACCGGGAAGTCCACTTTTTTGCGGGTGCTGGCCCGGGTGATTGAGCCGGACAGCGGCACGGTGCGCCGGGACCCCAACGTGCAGGTGAGCTTTCTTTCCCAGAACCCGGAGCTGGATGACAGCGCCACGGTATTGGAGCAGGTGTTTCTCAGCTTTCCAAAGGAATTTCGGGCGCTGAACGAATACGAGGCGGTCTCCATGCTGACCCGGCTGGGCATTTCGGACACGGAGCAGAAAATCGGCACGCTTTCCGGCGGACAGCGCAAGCGGGTGGCCCTTGCGGCGGCGCTGATTCATCCCGCGGACGTGCTGATTCTGGACGAGCCTACAAACCATCTGGACGCGGAGATGGTTTCCTGGCTGGAGGACCGGCTGCGCCGATGGACCGGGGGCCTTGTGATGGTGACTCACGACCGCTATTTTCTGGAGCGGGTGGCAAACCATATTACGGAGGTGGACCGGGCGAAGCTCTATCACTACCAGGCGAACAACTCCAAATATCTGGAGCTGAAGGAGCAGCGCGCCGAGATGGCCCAGGCGGGAGAGCGGAAGCGGCAGGCGATTTTAAAGGTGGAGCGGGAGTGGATTATGCGGGGCTGCCGCGCCCGGAGCACCAAGAGCCGGGACAGGATCGAGCGGTATGAAGCACTGAAGAATCAGGACGCGCCGGAGACGGACGAGGCCGTGCGGCTGTCCGCCGCCGCCAGCCGGCTTGGGAAGAAAATTATTGAGCTGGAGGACGTGTCCAAGGCCTTTGACGGCAAAGCGGTCCTCTCCCATTTTTCTTACGGCGTTCTGCGGGATGACCGCATCGGCATTGTGGGCCGCAACGGCGCGGGAAAATCCACCCTGCTGAACCTGATTGCCGGGCGGCTGGATCCGGACGGCGGCAGTGTGGACGTGGGGGCCACGGTGCGGATCGGCTTCTTCTCTCAGGAGGGGCGGGAGCTGGATTTGAACCAGCGGGTATACGACTTTATCCGGGGCATTTCTGACGAGGTGAAAACGGAGGAGGGGACTCTCTCCGCCAAGGACATGATGGAGCGGTTTCTGTTTCCGCCGGAGCTGCAATCGGTGCCAGTGGGCCGTCTCTCCGGCGGCGAGCGGCGGCGGCTGTATCTGCTCAGCATCCTGATGTCCGCACCCAATGTGCTGCTGCTGGACGAGCCCACCAATGATTTGGATGTGACCACCCTCTCTATTTTGGAGGATTATCTGGACACCTTCCCCGGCCCGGTTCTTGCCGTGTCTCACGACCGGTTTTTTCTGGACAGGCTTTCCGATCAGATTTTCGCCGTGGGCGAGGAGGGCCGGGTGGAGCGGTACACCGGCAACTGGTCGGACTATATGCGCAAGCGGCAGGAGGAGGAACGCCCCGCAGCCCCGGAGAAGGCCGACCGGGAGGACAGCCGCCGCCCCCGGGAAAAGAAGCTGAAGTTCACCTTCAAGGAACAGAGGGAGTTTGAGAGCATCGACGGGGAGATGGCCGCGCTGGAGGAAGAATTGCAGGCTGTGTCCGCCGAAATGGGGGATTGCGGCAGTGATTACGTGAAGCTTCAGGCGCTGACGGAGCGGCAGGAGGCTTTGCAGGCGGCGCTGGAGGAGAAAACCGAGCGCTGGGTTTATCTGAATGAGCTGAAGGAGCGGATTGACGCGCAGGAATAGCGCGTCAACCTGCCGGCAACTGAAATACGCTGTACGCGGTGCAAAGCCGGGTGCAGCGTAGTTTTTTCAGCCAACAGGCAATGCGGCTTTTGGAAACTGTATTGACAGGTTGGTTTACTTTGAATAAACTCAATCTGGTTTATTTGGAATAGACTGAATGGGAGGGCGCGTTATGCCTGAAATGAAGCTTGGGGCCGTTGAGTCACGTTTTGCGGAGATTATTTGGAAGTACGAACCGCTGCACTCGCGGGAGTTGGTGAAGCTGTGTGAGCGGGAGCTGCAATGGAACCGCTTCACTACCTAGTGTTTGACACCGAAACCGAACAGTTTGTGAAGGATATTGCGGGCACAAATCTCATCTGGCGCGGCGATGATCTCACAACGGCGGTCTACTCCTTCTGGTCGGAACTCTATGATTACGAGGGCAGATGTCTTGCGTCCGTGGAGTTGCCGGAGGATGGCTCGTATATTGGCGAGCTTGCGTTTTCGGAGGACGGGGCCGGATTGATTGTGACAATCCTGAGCGGCAGCGGGGACGTCTCGGAGACAACAATTGATATCGGCGGCCATGTGTAAATCAAGGCCGATAGCCGCTCTGCTTACCGTCGCAGCTTCGGCCGCCGCTTTACCCTACATACCCGAGGTCAAGCAGGGAATGATACGCGAAAGAAAACAGCCCGGACCTGATCGGTCCGGGCTGTTTTGCGCTGTGATACTCCACCGGGAGGTTGTCCTCCTCCCGGCGCGGTTCTTTTATTCGCCGCACCGTGCGGTGGGAAAAGCTCAGACAATTCTTTGAAGCTGTGGCCCCACTGCGAACTCCGCGCTTTGGGAAAGGCGGCTGAGAATATCC
>JAEWML010000211.1 GCA_023393155.1 Bacillota bacterium | reverse complement strand
GGACAAGATAGCCTCCGGCAGCGCGCACGCTCTGATCCCGGTTCACCAGCACCCCCAGACCGCAGGCCGAGGGAATCTGCTCGGATTCCACGAAATAGGCTGCCAAATCCTCGGCAATCTCGCCGCCCATCAGGCCCACGCTGCCTACATAAGGCTCCTTCATGTTTAAATCCCGGATGACGGTAAGGGTTCCCTCACTGCCAACGGCTGCGCCTACGTCCAGCTTCCCGTCGGGGCGCAGGGGCAGGTCCACCGCGGGGTTGTCCACCGCACCCCGGACGTTGCCCTCGTTGTCCGACACGGCCAACACAAGGCCCAGCGGGCCGCCGCCCCGGAATTGCAGCGATACGCTGGCTCTGTCCTCCTTCAGGGCGCTGCCCATCATGGAGGCCGCCGCCAGAGCGCGGCCCAAGGCCGCTGTGGCCACGGGAAGGGTGCGGTGGATGTTCCGCGCCCGCTCGGTCAAACTCCGGCTGGAAATAGCGGAGGCCTTGATATAGCCGTCCGCCGAAATTGCTCTTACGATTTTGTCGCTCATGCGTTGCTCCTTTTTCGCGGTTGTGGTTGCTTTTGGCTGCTCTCCGGTTTGCGGCAGCGGAAAATCACCCGGTCCTCGTCCGGTCGGGGGGCGGATTGGCGCAGGTCGCCGGTGACGCGGATATCCCGAAAGCCCGCCGCCTCCAAAAGAGAGCGCAGCTCGTCCTCCTCCCACGCCCGTTCCCGGTGCTCCTCCCAAGAGCGGTCCCAGGTCCCGTCGGGGCGCAGAGAAAATAGGTCTACCCCATAGGTGCAGACCCTGGTTTTTTCAGAAAAAGCTGTGCGCCAGACGCAGAAGGAATCCTCCGTCTCGTCCGTATACATCTCTCCGTCCATCCTCCGCAGCTTATAAGGCGTGTTCACGTCGAACATAAACAGCCCGCCGGGGCGCAGCCATTTGAACACCCGCCGCAGCGTCTCCCGCATGGCGGCGTCGCCCGTCACGTAGTTCAGCGCGTCCAGAGTGGACACGGCCGCGTCCACCGGTGCCGCCAGACGCAGACGGGACATGGACTGGCAAATCAGCAGGGGACGCCGATCCTCCGGCAGGGCCTCCGCCTTGCGGGCGGCCTCCGTCAGCATTTCTTCCGACAGATCCGCTCCGACCATCCGATAGCCCAGTGCCGCCAGAAGGCAGGTGACCGTGCCGGTGCCGCAACCAAGGTCCAGCACCGTCTCAACGCGTTGGGGTTCCTTTTGCAGCAGGCGGTGAAGATAGGCCGCCCGCTTCCGGTGCGCTCCGTCGGCAACCAGCCCGTCATAGGCCCCGGCCAGGGACTGATAGCGGCTCATTTCTTGTTCCGGCGCTCGAAAATCACGTCGTATCCGCCCGCGCCGTAGCTCAAGGACCGGTTTACCCGGCTGATGGTGGCGCTGGACGCTCCGGTGCGCTCCAAAATGTCGTTATAAATCAGCCCCTCGTGCAGCAGCGTGGCTACCTCAAAGCGCTGCTCCATGGACCGCAGCTCCGAAACGGTGCACAGGTCCTGAAAGAAGTTGTAGCATTCCTCTTCGTTTTTCAGCAGGAGAATTGCCTTATACAGCTCTCCATTTTTTTCTTTTTTTCCAATCTTAACCATGAATGGCTCCTTTCCAAATGTAGGCGGCGTTTTGCCGCGCTCCTGATTGCTCATTTTACTATTTTACAGCATGAAAGTAAAGGGGGAGATGCTGATTTTTTCAATTCCGGCCCGAACCCGCTTCCGAAGTCTCCTTGGGGTCGGTGGGGCACCTCCCGCAGCCCGATGGCATACGCTGGAGCATGAATCATTTCGGCCGGCGGGGAGCGTTCGCCGTCTTAAACCTGTGAAGGAGGCTGCCATGCGCGATCAGATAAAGCTGGAACCGTTTGTTGCCCAGCGGGAGTGGACGGTGGACGGAATCCCCGTGCTCACAGCGGAGCTGTCCCTTCCCCGGCCCGTGGGAGAGGGGGAGCGGACGGACCGCAGGCTTGCTCGGTACTATCAGCTCTACGCCCGCGCCTATCTGCGCTATTGTGAGCGTTGGCTTTTCCCCCAGTCGGCGGAGGCCTGCCGTCTGGCCATTGAAAACAGCGCGCCCATCCCGCAGGACTCTGCCCGGCTCACCTATCGCGTTACCTGCAATGGCGGGGGCGTGCTGAGCCTGTACACCGAATCCGTGGAGCGGTGCGGCGGGCGGATGGAGCGGAGACGGCACGGGGACACCTGGGATTTGCTCACCGGCGCGCCGATTCCACTCTCCGCCTGCTTTTCAAAAAAATACCCCTGGCGAAAGGCGCTGCTGCGGGAAGCGGAGACGGAGATGGAGCGGAGGGAGCGGGCCGGAGCCGCCCGGTATCGGGAGGGATGGCGGCGGCTTTTGCGCCGCAGCTTTAACCCCGACCATTTCTACCTCTCGGAGACGGAGCTTTTCTGGTTCTGGCAGACGCTGGCCGTGGCCCCTTCCGGAGAGGGCGTCTCAGTTTTTTCCGTGCCCTACGGTGAAAATGATTGTTTTTTTCCCGGAATCCGTGATATTATAC
>JAEWML010000053.1 GCA_023393155.1 Bacillota bacterium | reverse complement strand
CGCACCCCGCAGGCGATTATGGACGCGGTTCACAGCGGCGCGTTCTATGCCTCTTCCGGGCCGGTCATCCACGACTTTGGCTTGGACGGCGGCGAGGTGGTTCTGTCCTGCTCCGAGTGCCGGGAGATTCACTTCGTTACATATCCCCCCAGAGGAGAATCTTTTTTCGCAAAAAGCGGGGAAACGCTTGCGGAGGCAGCCCATACCCTCGCCGGGCGGGAAAGCTTTGCCCGTGCGGTTTGTGTGGACCACGAGGGGCGCTCGGCGTGGACCAACCCCATATTCTTCGACAGGCGCGCACCGGGTGAATGAAAAAGCATATACTATGGCGGGTTCCGTACGTAAAAATGCATCTTCGATTTTGAGACTGCTTTCAGGCTGACGGGCAGCGGAAAGCACCCGTTTCAAATAGACGCTGCGGGCGGAAAATGCCATGAAATTTTTTGATCGGGGAGTTGATGAAGTTGCTGGACCTATTAAATCCCCTGAGAGAAGTGACGATTGCATCAATCTTCTTTCGATTTTTACTGGCGACAATCTGCGGCGCCGTCATCGGGTACGAGCGGGGAAAAAAGCGCCATGCGGCCGGGCTGCGCACGCATATCGTGGTGTGCATCGGCGCTTCGTCCGTCATGTTGCTAAGCCAATATTTGGCTCTCTTCTCCAGCGGAAACTCAGACCCCGCGCGGCTTGGCGCGCAGGTCATCAGCGGTATCGGCTTTCTTGGCGCGGGGACCATCGTAATCACAGGGCACCAGCGGGGGCAGTATGTCAAGGGACTGACGACTGCGGCGGGACTGTGGGCCTCCGCCTGCATGGGGCTTGCCGCCGGGAGCGGATACTATGAAGCGGCGGTCATTATGTGCGTATTCCTGTTTTCTGTGATTGTGATTTTGAACCGGCTGGATGAAAAGTATCTGAAGGACTCCACAGTGATGCGGTTTTATATCGAGTATGCCTCTAAAACGCCGTTCTCCACAATTTTAGCGGAGGTACGGAAAAACAAATGGCATATGGCACATTTGGAATTTGTGGGGGGAAACAACGACTCGATTAACAGCGCAATCATCGACGTGCAGCGCACCGGGCTGGATTCGGATCGCAATGCGCTTTTGTGCGCCCTGCGGTCCACAGAGGGGATTCTGTTTGTCGAAGACGCATAATTGAAAATTGAAATGGCCTTTTGCCTGAAACGGTTTTTTGAACCGGATAAGACAAAAGGCCATTTTTATAAGCTTACATGGGTCGGCGTTTTTCCGCAGCCGTTATTTCACGGCGTCAAAGCCGTTTTGCAGATCGGCAAGAATATCGTCGATATGCTCCGTTCCGATGGACAGGCGGATGGTGTTGGGCTTGATGCCCTGATCCGCAAGCTCCTCGGCGGAGAGCTGGGAATGGGTGGTGGTGGCGGGGTGAATCACCAGAGACTTCACGTCCGCCACGTTGGCAAGCAGGGAGAAAATTTCCAGGTGGTCGATAAAGGCGTGGGCCTCCTCCTGCCCGCCCCGAAGCTCAAAGGTGAAGATGGACGCGCCGCCATTGGGGAAATACTTTTCATACAGCGCGTGGTCCGGGTGGCCGGGCAGAGAGGGATGGTTCACGCGCTCCACCTGCGGGTGGCTCGCCAAAAACTCCACCACCTTCTTGGTGTTCTCCGCGTGCCGGTCCAGGCGCAGAGAGAGGGTTTCCACGCCCTGAAGCAGCAAAAACGCGTTGAAGGGAGAGATGGCGGCGCCGGTGTCCCGCAGGAGAATGGCCCGCACATAGGTGACAAAGGCGGCGGGTCCGGCCGCGTCCACAAAACTCACCCCGTGATAGCTGGGATTGGGGGCGGCGATGGGGGCAAATTTCCCGCCCGCCTTCCAGTCAAACTTGCCGGAATCCACAATGATGCCGCCCAGCGTAGTGCCGTGGCCGCCGATAAACTTGGTGGCGGAGTGGACCACGATATCGGCCCCGTACTCGATGGGACGGATGAGATAGGGCGTGCCGAAGGTGTTGTCAATCACCAGAGGCAGGCCGTGGCGGTGGGCAATTTCGGAGATAGCGCCGATGTCGGGAATGTCGGAGTTGGGGTTCCCCAGCGTCTCCAGATAGACGGCCTTGGTGTTGGGCTGAATGGCGGCTTCCAATTCCGTAAGATTGTGCGCGTCCACAAAGGTGGTGGTCACGCCGAACTGGGGCAGCGTATGGGCCAGAAGGTTGTAGCTGCCGCCGTAGATGGTCTTCTGAGAGACAATATGGTCCCCCGCCTGCGCCAGCGCCTGAATGGTATAGGTGACAGCCGCCGCGCCGGAAGCGGTGGCAAGGGCCGCCACGCCGCCCTCCAGCGCCGCGATGCGCTTTTCCAGCACGTCCTGCGTGGAGTTGGTCAGCCGTCCGTAGATATTGCCGGGGTCCGCCAGACCAAACCGGGCGGCGGCGTGGGCGGAGTTGTGAAATACGTAGCTGGTGGTCTGGTAAATGGGCACGGCCCGGGAATCGGTGGCGGGGTCCGCCTGCTCCTGACCCACGTGAAGCTGCAAAGTCTCGAATTTATAGTTACTCATGTCAATCCCTCTTTCAGTTATTTTAAAAATAAAAAGCCGGGGCTGTTACACAGCTCCCGGATAAGAGGTATGGCCTGTATGGTGCGGCTTTTTCACCAAAGGCGCGAACAGGACATGCCGACGCGCCCGGCCATATCACTTGTCCGGGAGTACAGCATTCGCCCACAGCGGAAATTGCCCCGCAGCAGTCTTTCAAACAGCGTCGTCATATCCCTCACCCTTCCTTGCCCTAATTACCTATATATTCGATTGGTATGGTGGGTATTGTATCGCCCCGATTTTGATTTGTCAATAGGTTTTTAAAAATAAAATAACCTGCCGGGCCTGTCCTTGACTTCCGTGGATTCTCTGCCTATAATGGGGCCACCCTATACAAATGCGGCAAAGGAGCGGTTGGCGCGGCCTTTTTCAGGTGAAACGCCAAGGGCCTTTGCCGAAACTTTCCAATCGGCCAAGGCGTACGCGGAGCCGGGGACAGCGGAATAATCCACGCGGGTTCGTATGGGGAAAAGGAGGCGAGCGGGCCATGACCTTACAGCAGTTAAAATATTTTATTGAAACGGTGAACTGCGGTTCCATCAGCAAGGCGGCGGACAATCTTTTTTTGTCGCAGCCCAGCCTGTCCAGCTCCATCAAGGAGCTGGAAACCGAAACCGGCGTGGAGCTGTTCACCCGGACCTCCAAGGGCATGGCCCTGACGCAGGACGGCGTGGAATTTCTGGGCTATGCCCGGCAGGTGATTGAGCAGGCGGATTTTCTGGAGCGGCGGTATATCAGCAAGAAGCCGCCCCGCCGGGTGTTCAGCGTCTCTTCCCAGCATTACGCCTTTGCGGTGAACGCCTTTGTCAGCATGGTCCGCAAAACCAACGCCGACGAATATGAGCTGACCATGCGGGAAACGCAGACCCATGATATTGTGGAGTCCGTCAGAACCCTGCGCAGCGAAATTGGAATTCTCTATCTGAACCCGTTTAACCGAAAGGTGATTGAAAAGCTTCTGCGGGAGAGCGATTTGACCTTTCATTCCCTGTTTACCGCCAAG
>JAEWML010000191.1 GCA_023393155.1 Bacillota bacterium | reverse complement strand
CATGGCAGGGCCGGGTGGAGGTGCTGCCGCTGGAGGGCACCTATCTCGCCTGGCTGGATTTCCGAAAGCTGGAGGCTGATCCCAAAACGCTGGAGGAGCGGATGATTCATAAGGCCAAGGTGGCGCTGGATGAGGGGTATATTTTTGGCCCCGAGGGCAGCGGCTTTGAGCGGCTGAATCTGGCCGCACCCCGGATGCTGATGGAAAACATCATGCGGCAGATTGCCGCCGCGTTTCCTTAAATTTGTAATATATTTAGGAGTTAAAAACATGAGCAATTACAAAAAATCTATGCTGATCGAGCCGGAGGACAATGTGGCGGTTGCCGTTGAGCCTATTGAGAAGGGGGAGACGACCCTTGAGGGCAGCGAGGAGCTTGTCGCCGGAGAGTTTATCAAGGAGGGGCATAAAATTGCCCGCTGCGATATTAAAAAGGGCGCTGAGATTATTAAGTACGGCGTGCATATCGGCGTTGCCACCGCCGACATTAAAAAGGGCGACTGGGTACATGAGCACAACGTGTATGACGACTTTGAGGAGATCAACCGGGAGCGGCGGGCCTATTACCGCTCCATGGCGCCCGATGCGCTGGACTACACGTCTCCGGTCCTGTATAGCAAAGAGGAGTTGAACCTGCCCGAGACAATTATGGGCTATCAGCGGGAGGACGGCACCTTCGGCATCCGCAACCATGTGGTGGTAATCTCCCTTGTACAGTGCTCCAACAACGCAGCGGGGCGCATCGCCGCCGCCTGCGACGTGCCCGCCACGTACGTTGACGCCGCCTGCGGCGAGTTTCCGGACCGCTTTGCCCGCACCCGGGAAGGCTTTATTACCACTGGAACCCACCCCAACACCTTTGGCGTGGTGCTTTTGTCCCTGGGTTGCCAGCAGACCGACCCCGAGGATGTGGCGGGCGTAATCCGCGCCGCCGGCCGCCCCGTGGTGAGCATCAGCATGCAAGCCGACGGCGGCGCCACCAACGCCATCAAGGAGGGTATCAAGGCCGTGAACGAGCTGAAGGCGCAGGCCGCCGCCCAGAAGCGGGAACCCTGCCCCCTCAGCGGCCTTGTCATCAGCGGCTATAACGGCGGCTCCGACTGGACCAGCGGCCTGTCCGCAAACCCCGTCGCCGGAGAGGCCATCGATATTCACACCGCCATCGGCGGCACCAACGTGGAAATCTGCGGGCGGGGGGGCTATCCCACGGACGCAGGTTCCTATGAGGTGGGAATGCGCCTGATGGAAATTGGCGACTTCTTTAACGAGGACTGCGCCCGCAGAGGCGGCAAGGGCCTCTCTCAGGTGAACCCCACGCCCGGCAACAAGGCCGGGGGCCTGACCACCATGACGGAAAAGAATCTGGGCAGCTTCAAGACCAAGGGCCACGGCCGGATGCTGGGCATTCTGGACTGCGGCCAGCGGCCCCCCCAGCCCGGCATGTGGGGCATCAATCAGGCCCAGGGCGCCAACGACGCCTACGCCACCACCACGCTGGCCATGAGCGGCTGCCACATCTGCCTGTTCACCACCGGGCGGGGCAACCCCATCGGCAACGCCTGCATGACCACCATCAAAATTACCGGCAATCCCCGTACCGCCGAGATGCTTTCCGACATGATCGACTATTCCGCAAAACCCATGCTCTATGGGGAAAAATCGTTGCAGGAGAGCGGAGGAGAGCTGTATGAGCTGATGCTCCGTGTGGCCGGGGGCGAGCTCACCAAGGCCGAGTTGCTGGGCGATTATAGCTGGACCACCCCCCATGGCACAAGCTACAACGGCGACTATTGACATAAAAGGGCAGGGCCGCCCCGGCGGCCCTCTCTTTTTATGCCCGTTTGCGGCAGGGCATCCCGCCCCGCGGTGCTTTACGGCTGGGAAAAAACGCGGGAATGTGATTTGGAAGGGCAGGTGAAGCCTCATGAATTCAAAAAAGACGCGGGCGGTGGCGCTGATGCTGCTTTCCTCCTGCGCATTTTCCTGTATGCAGGTGTTTGTAAAGCTGACGGCCGATAGTGTGGGGACGTTTGAGCAGGCCTTTTTCCGAAATTTTGTCAGCCTGTTTGTGGCGCTGCTTATGGTGAAAAAGGCGGGGACCCATCCGCTGAGGGAGATGCGGGGAAAGCCCGCGCTTTGGGGCCGCTCCTTTTTCGGATTTTTAGGGATCGTTTTGTTTTTTTACGCCGCCGCAAACGCGCCCCAGACCAGCGTGGCCATGCTTAACCGCGCCTCGCCGGTGTTTGTCACGCTGCTGGCAGGTGTTTTCCTGAAGGAAAAAATCACCGGCGTGAAGGTGGCTTCGGTAAGCCTGTGCCTTCTGGGTGCGTATATCGCCATGAATCCCTCCTTTGAAAACAGCGAATTTGTGCCATTGCTGTGCGCCCTTTTGGCGGCGGTGGCGGCGGGCGTGGCTTATACGCTGCTGGCCTATTGCAAAGGCTCCGTCAGCCCGTCGGTAATTATTCTGCACTTTTCCGCCTTCAGCACCGCCGCCGCCGGAATCCTGATGTTCCCGTCTTTTAAAGTTCCCTCGCCGTGGACGCTTGCGCTTCTGCTGCTGATCGGTCTTTTTGCGGCTGCGGGGCAGATTTTCCTGACGTATGCCTATCAGATGGCGCCGGCCTCCGAGGTGAGCATTTACCAGTATTCCGGCGTTGTGTTTACGGCGCTTTTGAGCTTTGGGATCTTTGGGGAGACGCTGAAGGGCCGCTCCATTTTGGGCGGAATTATTATTTTCGGAGCAATTTTCTGGGTGTTCCGGTATCATCGGGTACAGGGCGGCGGCGCCGGGAAAAGCTGACTCTTGCCCGTGCATGGTCCGGAGCCGCCCGATTCCTCGGCCTGCGGAGATTCGGATATGCGTTTTTCCAGATTGATTGATTTTGACGGTTGACTTTTTCCCAAAATCAGTGAATACTGGAGGAAGAAAATACGCCTGAAATTGTCCGGAAAGAGCAGGCCGAAAATTTGACAGGAGGAATCATACTATGGATTACAGCGCAATGATTCAAAACCGCAAATCCGTGCGGGAATTTCAGGATACGAAGGTCCCGGACGCCACGCTGGCGGAGATAAACGGGTACTATGAAAGCAAGTGCCGAAGGCTGGATCCCTCCATCGGCACGGAGCTTCGCCTGTTTGGGGCCGACTCCCGGGAAAAGCTGAAGGGTGCGGCGGGCTACAACGATTTTATGATCGGAAGCGCCGACTATTTTGCGATTTTGTCCGACGAGGCGGAGTATATGGCTGAAAACGCGGGCTTTATTGCGGAGGATATCATTCTGCATATGACGGAGCTGGGCCTTGGCACCTGCTGGCTCACTTTTAAGGATGGAGAGGCCGTTAAAGGCGCGCTGGGAATCGAATCCGGCAGACGCGTGGTGGCTCTGGTTGCCTTCGGCATTGAAAAAAAGGCCTCCAAGCGGGTCTTCCTCAACATTCAGAATAATTCCAAGGTGGACGCTGTGAAGCGGGAGTTTTACGCGCCCCGGCTGGGAATTGAAAGTCTGGTGTTTTCCGGCAAGTGGGGCAACAAGGCCGGAGTGGACGAGGAAATCGGCGATATGGACCATCCCCTTTGGCAGGCGCTTTACGCCGCCAGCCTTGCGCCCAGCTACCTCAACCGCCAGCCCTACGGGTTTGTGCTGGATGGGGGAGCGGTGGTTCTGGTTTCCAAGGACGACGCCTATACGGATGAAAACGAGCAGAAGCTCAATCTTGGAATCGTGATGCTGCATTTTGCCGCCGTGGCAGAACAGACGCTGGGAAAGCGCACCTGGACCATGGGCGCCTATGACAAGGATTTGGGCCTGCCTTCCGGGTACAGAGTCGTGGCCTCCTGCAAGCTGTAATCGAACGCTCCCGGCCGGTCCCTGCAAGCGCCGCTGCTTGCAGGGACCGGCTGTTTTTTATGGGAGAAGACGGCCCCGCTTTCTCCCGCAGCGGTAATTTTGGGGCGGGCGCTCTCTCCGGTGGAAAAACCGTGAAATTAAACAAAACAGGGCTTCGGTTTCAAGCAGCCGTCAGGTTCTCAAAACGGGAATCTGACGGCTAAGTCGGCGGCGGAATTCCGCCGCCGACTTAGCCGGAAAGCACAGGAGGGCAAGGAATTGCGGCAAGGGGCGGAAAAAGCCGAATTATAACTAAAACGTTATAATTTAAAACAAAAATAGTATTTTAAATGTGTCCCCTTTACATATATGATATTACCAAGCTAAATCGGTAGAATCAGAGGCTTTTGCCCGGTGCGCCGGGGCTGTGGCGCCGCAGAGCAATTGTGAATCCGAGGGTTCGGCGAACTGTAAGGGGGAGAGAAACATGGAAAAGGTCAAGATGAAAATTCCCGATTTTAAAAAGTTTAAGGAAGAGGGAAAGAAATACACCTTTGTCACGGCATACGACTACACAACGGCCTCCATCGTCAACGAGAGCGACACGGAAATTATTCTGGTGGGAGACTCCGCCGCCATGGTCATGCTGGGGCGCGGCACCACCGTCGGCATTACGCTGGATGAGATGATTGGATTTATCAAGCCGGTGGTGCTGGGCGCACCGGATACCATGGTCATCGGGGACATGCCCTTTGGCTCCTACAACATCAACGCCGAGCAGGCGATTTCCAGCGCCAACCGGATTTTGATGGAAACCGGCTGCGACTGCATCAAGCTGGAGGGCGGCGAAACCGTGGCTCCCACCATTCGCCGCATTGTGGACGCGGGCATTTCCGTGGTGGGGCACATCGGGCTGACGCCCCAGACCGCCACCTCCGTGGGCGGGTTCAAGGTGCAGGGCGGAACGCCCGAGGGCGCGGCCCAACTGATTCGGGACGCCAAGGCGTTGGAAGAGGCCGGTGTTGTGGCCATCGTTCTGGAGTGCATGCCCAGCATGGTGTCCAAGGCCGTGGGCGAGGCGGTTTCCGTGCCGCTGCTGGGAATCGGCGCGGGGCCGTATGTAGACTGTCAGGTGCTGGTGACTCAGGACCTTCTGGGAATGTACAACGGCTTTAAGCCCAAATTTGTCAAGCATTTCGCCGGGATTCGCCAGGAAATGGTGGCCGGACTGAACCGCTTCCACGAGGAGACGCTCAGCGGGGAGTTTCCCTCTCCGGAATACTCCTTCAATAAGAGCGTGGAGATCCCGAAGCTGTACTGACGCGATTGCTTCGCGTAAAAAAGAGATTTAGGAGGGAATCGCTTGAGCACGATATTGCTGTTTGCAAGCTTTTTTATTCTGCTGTTTTTAGGGGCGCCGATTGCGATTGCGCTGGGCGGTTCCGCGTTTTTATATGTTCTGCTGTTTACCAACATTTCCCCGATTATTGTGGCACAGCAGATTTATGCCAGCGTTAACACCTTTACACTGCTGGCGGTCCCGTTCTTCGTCATGGCGGGCGTTTTGATGGAGTACGGAGGGATTTCCCGGCGGGTAATTTCCTTCTCCAAGTCTCTGGTGGGGCACTTCACCGGGGGGCTTGCGTTGGTGGTGGTGGTGGCCAGCGTGTTTTTCGCGGCCATGACCGGCTCCGGCGTGGCGGCCTGCGCCGCCGTGGGAGGAATTATGGTCCCCGAGATGATCAAGGCGGGCTATGACAAGGATTTTGCCTGTGCACTGCAAGGGGCGGCGGGTATTTTTGGGCCGCTGATTCCCCCCAGCATCGTAATGGTGATTTACGCCACCATTGCCAATGAGTCTGTCAGCACCATGCTGTTGGCGGGCGTGGGGCCCGGCGTGCTTCAGGCCGCTCTGGTGGCCATTGTGGCGGTGCTGATCTGCCGCAAGCACGGCTACAAGGGCGAGGGGTCTTTTCACATTAAAAATGCGCTTCGGGGCTTTAAAGACTCCTTCTGGGCGCTGCTTTCCCCCGCCATCATTCTGGGAGGTATTTACTCCGGCGTTTTCACGCCCACCGAGGCGGCGGGCGTCTCCTGCTTCTATTCCATCATCGTGGGATTGTTCATTTACAAGGAGATGGATTTCCGGATGCTGATGGCGGCGCTGTCCAAGTCCCTCAAGAGCGCGGCGGGCATCATGTTTATCGTGGGCGCGTCCGGCGCGTTCTCCTGGGTCATCACCCGCGAGCACATCGCAAGGCTGGCGGCCTCCATGTTCCTGAACATGACGGACAACAAATACCTGTTCCTGCTGGTTGCCGCCGTGATTATCCTCATTGCCGGCTGCTTCATCGACTCCATTCCCATCGTCACGATTCTCACGCCCATTCTGGTGCCCGTGGCCGCGCAGTACGGAGTCTCTCTGGTGCATCTGGGCGGGCTGATGGTGACGGGAACCTGCATCGGCCTGATTACGCCGCCTATGGGCCTCAACATTTTCATGGGGGCCCAGCTTGGAAACCGGCCTGTGCACATGGTCATTAAAAAGGTTACGCCCTTTATTACCGTGACCGTCATCGGACTGCTGCTGGTGATGTTTATTCCCGGAATCGTAACATACCTGCCAACGTTATTGAAATAAAGAAAGGAAGCGACAGACATGAAAAAACTTGCGGCTTTGTTCCTTGCAATGACTATGGTTCTCAGCGGCTGCGGCTCTCAGAGCGGCGGAAATACCTCCGGAGGCGGCTCCTCCGGGGAGACGGCCTCCTCGGACAAGCCCGTGACCCTGACGGCCATTGTGGCCGGCCTGACGGAGGACAGCCCTTCCGGCGAGGCGCTGAAGAAGTTTGCGGAGCTGTGCTCCGAATACTCCGGCGGCACGGTGACGGTGGACTGCTACTTTAACACGGAGCTGGGCTCTGTGGCCTCCTGCGTGGACGCCTGCAAGCAGGGGACCATCGACATCGTGTCCACCGGCACGTCCTATTTTTCCGGCATTGTGCCGGACATTCAGGTGTTTGAGCTGCCCTTCCTGTTCGACACCTATGATGAGGTTCACGACGCGCTGGACAATGAACCCGGCGATTTGCTTAAGGACATGTTTGACGGCACCGGCATCAAGCTTTTGTGCTACTGGGAATCCGGTATGCGACACGTGACCAACAGCCGCGGCCCCATCAACACCCCGGCGGATATGAAGGGACTGAAGATCAGAACCGTGGTTTCCGAGACGCAGACCGCCACCTGGGAGGCCTTTGGCGCCATCCCCATGGCGCTGGACATGGGCGAGGTGTTCACCGCCTTGCAGCAGGGCACCGTTGACGCGCAGGAGAACGCCCTGTCCTCCATCGCCTCTCAGAAGATGTACGAGGTGCAGGATTACCTCTCCATGACGTATCACTCCTACACCGCCATGCCCTTCTTTGTCAACCAGAGCAGCTGGGACAAGCTGAGCGCCGATCAGCAGTCCGCCGTGCAGAAGGCCTCTGAGGAGTCCCGTGATCTGGAGCGCCAGTTGAACGCCGACAGCGAAAAGGTGAACCTGAAGCTGCTGGAGGACAACGGCGTGGAGGTCAACTACGAACCTGACCGCGCGTCCTTCGCCGCGCTGGTAGGCCCTGTGTACGAGCTGTTTACCACCCGTCTGGGGAACGACACCGCTCTGAAGACGACACAGGATTATCTGGCGTCCATTCGCTGAAACGCCAAAGCGGCGGCGGGGATAAAGGGGTAGATTAACTTGAAAGAAATGCGCAAACTGAAAAGCGGCATCGACGGATTTCTGGGCTTGGCGGGTCTTACGGGCATTATCATTATGACTGTCAGCGTGGTGCTGCGGTATTGCTTCAAGCTCTCTTTGAGCTGGTCCGATGAATTTTTGAGGACGCTGTGCATCTACGTCTATTTCATCGGCTCTGCCATGATGTGTGCCGAGGGGGGATTGATGCGGCTGGAGCTGCTGGACGACTCCCTGAAGAAAAAAGGCCGCGTCCGTGCCTACCGGACCGTGGTGAAAATCCAGAGACTGATTGAAACGGTGTGCTTTGGGGCGTTCAGCTTCCAAATGGCGCAGATGACGCTCGGTCTTGTGGGACAGACCAGCACCACCAGCACCACTCCGGCGTGGGTTTCTCCGCTTGGGTGTGCCATCGGCATGGTCTTGATGACGCTGATTTCCGCATCCAAGCTGTTTTTTGAAAAAAGAGAGCTGAAGACGGCGGATTAAGCAAACCTAAAAAACTGGAATGAACCGCATAACAAAGGGGCATGGAGAGAAAGAAATCTCCATGTCCCTTTGTGCCGACAGGGGTATACGGACTTAGAGAGGAAAATTATTTCGACAATATTTTCGGGAGACATTCCATTTTGTCACGCTACTGTGGTACAATAGCAATGTGACAGCGACTTTATGTCTGCTGCACAAAGCCAAAAAGGGGGGAGAGCATGTATTCCAGAAGAATGTCCTATTTTATTGCCATTGCCGAAATTCAGAACATTTCAAAGGCGGCGCAGGAGCTTCACGTTTCTCAGCCGTCCCTGTCCCAGTATTTGAACCGCCTTGAAGAGGGTCTTGGGGTAAAGCTGCTGGACAGGACGTGCACGCCCCTTCGCCTGACCGAGGAGGGAAAGCTGTATCTGGAATACGTGCGGGAGATTACGGAAGCGGAAAAACGGTTTGAAAGCCGGCTTCAGGCCCACAAAAAGGCGACGGAAAAGACGCTTTCCATCGGCATTCCCACACAGCTTACGCCCATGCTGTTCCGCAAATTTGTGCAGGGTTTTCTGCATGCAAATCCCGAAAAGCAGTTGACTATCCGGGACGGCACCAGCCTGTCTGTCAAGGAGGAGCTGTTCAGGGGCGAGGTGGACGTGGCTTTTTTTCACACGCAGGCGCCGGAGGATGCGCGGCTGATCAGTTTCATCATTCAAGAGGAGCGCCTGTTTCTGGCGTGCAACCGGAACAGCAGTCTGGCCCATGGGCGGGCGGGGACCCGGGAGAAACCGCTGCTTTTGACAAAGGCCGATTTTCCACAAATGGCGGAAATGCTGTTTCTCATTCCGCCGAAAACGTATTTTATCAATGCAGTCATTTGGAATCATCTGAAGGAAATCGGGCTGTCGCCCAAAAAGATTCTGGAGCTTCCGGCGTTGAGCTCCATCGGCGACTACCTTCTGGAGCCGCAAAACAACGGGATTTCCCTGCTGGCGGACTTTTCGATTGCCGGAATGAGCAGCATCGACGAGATTACCTTTGTGAAACTGGAGGGGCATGACTTGCGGTGGTACCTGACCATGAGCTATCTGGTCGATACGCCGCTTTCCCCGTCGGGGTACTCTCTGTGGAAGTATGTTTCAGGCAAGCGGTGACTCTGCGGTAAATTCTCCTGCGGCAGGGCGTCCAAAGAAGAATTTTTGACTGATTTCAATAAAAGTTTTTAAATTAAATCTTTTTAAAGCGTAAAAAATGTCTTATAATACCACCAACCTACAAATGAAGAAAGGGGTTTTTGCTTATGACAAACTACTTTGACCTGAAAGGCCGCGTGGCCTTGGTTACCGGCGCTTCCTCGGGCCTTGGCGTTCAATTCGCAAAGGCGCTGGCAAATCAAGGAGCGGACATTGCCATTATTGCCCGCCGGACGGACCGGCTGGAGCAGGTAAAGCAGGAAATCGAAGCCATGGGCGTGCGCTGCCTTGCCGTTCCCTGCGATGTGACGGATTCCAAGCAGATTGCCGCTATGGTCGATACGGTGAAAAAGGCGTTCGGCAGAATTGATATTCTGGTGAACAACGCGGGCGTGGGCAAGGGGATCCCTGCCGCCACGCAGACCGACGAGGAGTGGCTTTCCACCACCCGGATCAATCTGGACGCGGTGTACTACGTGGCCCGTGAGGTGGGCAAGGTAATGATCGAGCAGAATTACGGAAAAATTGTCAACCTTGGCTCCATTCATTCCATGGTGGCGATGGCTGGCTCTCCCATCTCGGCCTACTGCGCCTCCAAGGGCGGGGTCCTGATGCTGACAAAGGCCCTTGCCAACGAGTGGGCCCAGCACAACATCACCGTCAACGCCATCGGGCCCGCCTATTTCCCCAGCGAGATGACGCAGGAGGTCATCATGACCGACGCATTCAAGCTGGCTGTTCAGGCATATTGCCCCATGGGCAGGCCCGGCAAGCCCGGCGAGCTGGACGGAGCCGTGATCTACTTCGCGTCGGACGCATCCAGCTATACCACCGGCCAGTATCTGGCCATTGACGGCGGCTGGACCACCATCTGAGGCCCGCTGCGCGGCCTGAGCCGGTTTGGCTTAGACTGCGGAAATGCGCCGGGGCCGGAGCGGCGATAAGGTAGAATAAGTTGCGCAAATTGAAAAAGGGATAAAAAGAGACATGGTTTGCAGTCTTTGATAGAATGAAGTTACCACACACCATTCTGAAAGGAGACAGCAAACTATGTCTGAGAAAATTG